>NZ_JAKRFV010000004.1:0-250163 GCF_022347945.1 Pseudoalteromonas sp. MM17-2
TTTAGCTAAACGTTCCTGCTCTTCACGCTCTGCCTGTTCTTTCGCTAAGCGCTCCTGCTGCTCGCGCTCGGCTTGTTCTTTCGCTAAACGTTCCTGCTGCTCGCGCTCGGCTTGTTCTTTAGCTAAACGCTCCTGCTCTTCACGCTCGGCTTGTTCTTTCGCTAAGCGCTCTTGCTCTTCACGCTCTGCCTGTTCTTTAGCTAAGCGCTCTTGCTCTTCACGTTCAGCTTGTTCTTTAGCTAAACGTTCCTGCTGTTCACGTTCTGCTTGTTCTTTAGCTAAGCGCTCCTGCTCTTCACGCTCGGCTTGTTCTTTAGCTAGGCGCTCTTGCTCTTCACGTTCAGCTTGTTCTTTAGCTAAGCGCTCCTGCTCTTCACGCTCTGCCTGTTCTTTAGCTAAGCGCTCCTGCTGTTCACGCTCAGCCTGCTCTTTTGCAAGACGTTCCTGTTCTTCTTGTTTTGCTTGCTCTTCTTTTTTACCTAATCCAAACCAGGACAGAAACTTACTTTTTTTAGCCATTGTATGAAACCATATTTCCAGTCATGGCGATGCACTCGCCTTTTAAAGCAGCTGTCGTTAGCCACAAATATTATTTATAATTGCGCGTTATATTACCATTTTCCCAGCCTGTGGAAAAAGCATATAGTGAGTAAATGCATGTCCATCAATAGAAAAGCCACAAAACCCGCGCATAAACGCACAACAAAAACAGGGCAAATACGCATTATTGGTGGTCAACATAGAGGCAGAAAGTTACCAGTACATGATATTGAAGGCCTAAGACCAACCACAGATCGCGTAAAAGAAACCGTTTTTAATTGGCTCATGATGGATATTCGTGGTGCCCAGGTATTAGACTGCTTTGCAGGTGCCGGCAGCCTAGGGTTTGAAGCCCAATCACGATTTGCCAAACAAGTGACTCTGATTGAGTTGGAGCCTAAAGCAGCACAGCAACTACGCGACAACGCAGCACTCCTTAACATGCTAAACGTGGGTGTACAACAAGGGGATGCGTTAACTCTGTTAACTCAACCAAGCAGTGCGGCTTATGATATTGCGTTTATTGACCCACCTTTTCATAAGGGACTCGCGAGTAAATGTGCCCAAGCCTTGGAAGAAAATGGTTGGCTAGCTGACGATGCTTTAGTGTATGTGGAAGTGGAGGCGAATAACGCCGACTTCACTGCTCCTGATAACTGGCAGTTGCGAAAGGAAAAACGCGCTGGGCAAGCTTGGGGACGCTTATACCAGCGCATGTGATATGTGGCGTTGGGCTAAATTTCTACACCAATGTTAGTGTGCCCATCCTCTACAGCAAGATGGCGCAAGGCTTTAACATTGTCTTTATCAATGCGATTCAAGGCCGAGACAAAGTCAATTAACTCACTTAGCACCCCAACCTCGTATTCCATTAATGGGTGTTGGTTTACATCTTTGGCTTGATAAGCTTGCTCGTCCAGCTCAAACTGATACTCAATCAATCGTGCTACTGTACCTTGAGCAATCTTGCATACGTTGACGTACTCTTGCTCATCCTTGCTTTGAATCCCATGCAAAAGCGTTAGCAGCGCGGTTGCCGCATCAATAGCTGGATATACACCAAAGACATCGAAATCAGACACTTCTGGCACATTTGGCTCAACTTTCTCGACTAACTTCTCGATACTAATCTTACTTTTTGGTAAAAGAATTTTTTCCCAACATAAAGCGAGTGCATTTTTGAGTACTGCGGGATCTCCAAATTCAAGTGCATCACTGAATAGCGAGTAGTTAGGAAGCATACGTTCCATTAAGGCTGCCGCTAACGCAGCCTTTTGCACCGTATTCAACTCACGAATACGCTGAAAGTTATTGGGCTTGTTCATGTTTTTCTTTCATGCAGGACCAACACAGATCAAAGCTTGCAGGGTTCCACTGCTGACAATGGTGGCATTGCCACTTCTGCGCGGATGTTTTCGATTGTCGATATTCTAACAAGATTTGTTGGGCGGCGGACAGTTTTATATCGTACACCCACACACCAACGCCAGCCTCAATGAAAGGGATCTCTCCCAAGGCCCCTTGCAGAGCCTCGCCGGTCAAACGACTTTCTATACCAGCATGTTGTAGGCGACCTTTAATGATATTGGCCTCGACGCCGTGCTCAGCGTCGAAGACCTTAACCCACTTGAAATCCACTACGAATCGCTTTGCAGCTGCTTCTGGGCGTAGTCAAATTTCAGTTTGTATTCCATCATTTTCTCTTGTGCTTGCTCTAGCTCATCTTTGAGTTCGATGTGCTCAGAACGTAAGCTATCAAAAGCTTGGCGAGCTTGTCGTGAATCATTATCAATACGTGAACGCAAGCTCTCATTACGCTCTCGCTCATCGCGATGGCGGTTGGTCAGCTCTTGAATTTGCTTCTTCAGCTCTTCAATTTCTTGCTCTTCTTGCTCACAACGTACTTTATGTTGCTCAAGCTCTTCAGCAAGCGATTGCTTCTGTTGATCCAGTTCTTCGGTTTGCGATTGCTTCTCAGCTAAGCCCTGCTCTAATTCCTCTAACCGCGCTTGCCACTGTTGCTGCTGCTGTTCAAATTGAGCTTGTTGCTGTTGCGCTTGTTCTTGCAGAGCTTGCTCATGCTGCTCGCTTTGCGCTTGCATTTGCTGCTTCAACTCATCAATGGTGCCCAGCTGTGCCGTAAGTTGCTCGATTTTCTGCTGCGACTGCTCAATTTGCTGAGCCATATCGCCGCTACTCGCATCTTGGCGCTCTAAACGCTCAATGAGTTGCTGATTTTCTTCCTTATGTTGAGCAACCGCAGCTTGTTCCTCGCTGAGCTGTTCACGTAGCTGCTCACCTAGTTGCTGTAAGCGCTCAACAGTAAGCTGGTGATTTTCACCTTGCTGCTCTGTTTCATTAAGCTTTTCAGACAACTCCGAGAGTTGCTGATTCTGACGGCTAACAAGCTGTTCGTAGTGAGCCAGTTGCTCTGCAACAGCTTCATTTTCTTTTTGCAGTTCAGTGAGCTGCTGTTCGAGCTGCTCGTTACCTTGCTGTTGCGAAGACACTTCTTGCAGTTTTTCTTGCCACGCCATATTGCTTTGACGTTGGCTCTCAAGCGCCTGCTTCAACGATTGGTTGTCTTGCTCCAACCGTGTTTTTTCCTCTCGCAACGCTGTTACGGCATCCAGTAACTCTTGGCGCTCACTTTGCGAATTGTAATTATCGCTCTCAAGCTCCGTTAAACGATGCTTCAATGCCGCCAGTTCATGTTGTTTTTGCTTAAGCTGAACATGCTCATCGGCATACTGCGCATTTTCCTGCTGCGCTTCTAGTAACTGACGATTCTGTTTGGCATAGCGCTCTTTAATAGCACTAAGCTCATTACGCAATTCGTCTAGCTCTGCGCTATCTCCACCACGACCCAGCTGCGCTGCAACGAGAGCAATGCTCAGCTGCTGACTTAATTGCGCGGCAAGTTGATTTACTTGTTGATCACTGGATGAAGCCGCCAAGGCTTGATTTAACTGCTCTGGCTCAACATTGAACAAATCAGCACAACGTTGTGCGAAGTCACTTGCTAATTTATCCGTTACTTCATTGTGATGGTATTCACCACTGTTGATAGCCATCTCTCCCCCTTTGCATCAACGTGCGGCACCGTATCACCGACACGAGCCCTCTACGCATACGCATATTCTTGATTAATCTTGTCTTTTGCCTTAGCTTTTGAATTGGCGAGCGGCAAATTGTTAACATTAAGCCCGTTATTTGTAAAAATGTCTAGCCCATAGTTAACATTCCCTAATTATACACATAAAAATTGGAAAAAATGATGACATTAACCACCCCTGCACTGCTTTTTCCAGCGATTTCTCTTCTCCTGTTAGCCTACACCAATCGTTTTCTCGTACTGGCACAACTGATCCGCGAACTTAATGCCCGCGAAGGCGAGCAAATCAGGCCCTTCGTGATTGAGCAAATATTAAACTTAAAGAAGCGAATTCGACTTATCCGCAGTATGCAATTTTGGGGGGTGGCGTCGTTTTTACTGTGTACCCTAGCGATGTTTGCGTTATTTGTTGAGTTTACCCCTCTAGGCACGGCCTTGTTTGGCATAAGCTTAGTGGCACTCATGGTCTCTTTGCTCACCTCTCTTTACGAAATACATATTTCCTGTGATGCGATTGCCATTGAATTAGAAAGCATAGGAAAACATTCTCACTCACCAGAGAAATAAATCTCACCTATACTCAGGTTACATTGACCTGAAATGGTGGAACCCAGTGTGAGTGAGTATCTTTTTTCCGAAGTCGATGATGCAGAAACACAAACAACAGAAACTAATTTACCGCCTTGGCGTGTACTTGTTGTTGATGACGACCAAGATATTCACCATGTCACTCGGTTAGTGCTCTCTAACTTTGAGTTCGAACATCGCTATGTAGAATTAACACACGTCTATTCAGCACAAGAAGCTATCGAATTGCTGGAGCAAGATAGCACTTTCGCTGTCGCGCTAGTCGATGTAGTTATGGAAACCAATCACGCCGGATTGATGCTTATAAAGCATATTCGCGAGCAAATTGATAACCATGATATCCGTCTTATTTTACGCACTGGGCAACCAGGAGAAGCTCCCGAAGAGTCGATTATCCGCGACTACGACATTAACGACTACAAAAATAAAACTGAGCTTACCGCTATAAAACTCAAAACGTTGGTTTATTCGGCGCTGCGCGGATATCGCGATATTCAATTAATTAACCGGCAGAAACAAGGGTTAGAACGCATCATCAACGCCTCTACGGTGTTTCTCAAGTGTGACAGCATCCACCAATTTGCGTCCGTGGTGCTCAATAACATTTCCCATATACTGGGCCTAGAAGATGCCGAGCTATACTGTGCTGCGGTGACCTACAGCAGCAACCAAGAAAATACTGAATTTAAATTGCTCGCGGCTTCAGGACACCCTCCCGAGTCAGACATTAGTAAACTGCCACACAATGTGCGCCAAGATTTTCACAATGCTCACCAGCGCAAACGTTCAATAAAAAATGGTAGTAACTATGTCGGTTACTTCCCAGGTCAAAATGGCATGGAGACCATGCTATATGTAGATCGCGGCACCCACTTGAATACTCATGAACACCAATTACTAGAGTTTTTCGCCAATAACGTGGCGCTGGCTTACAACAACTTAAAATTACGGGAAACGGTAAGAGAGTCGCAAAAAGAGCTGTCGTATATTCTCGGTGAAGCCGTGGAAAAACGCTCGAAAGAGACCGGTTCTCATGTAAAAAGGGTGGCTAATTACAGTTATCTATTGGCAACACTTTATGGCTTAAGTGATTATCAAGCTGAAGTACTTAAACTAGCATCGCCGTTACATGATATTGGCAAAATAAGTATCCCGGATCATATTTTAAATAAGCCCGGAAAGCTCAATGATCAAGAATGGGAAATAATGCAACAACATGCACAAGTGGGTTACGAAATACTCCACAGATCCAGTAACGAAATTTTACAATGTGGTGCAATAATCGCCGGCCAACACCATGAAAAATGGGATGGCTCTGGATACCCTAAAGGCCTTGCTAAAGAGGCCATTCACATTGTCGGCAGAATTACGGCTCTGGCAGACGTATTTGACGCACTAGGGAGCGAACGCTGTTATAAAAAGGCTTGGCCTATGGAGGATATAATAGACCTTATAGAACAACAAAAAGGGCATCATTTCGACCCGACTTTAGTCGAATTAATGATCAAAAATATTGATGAATTCATTGCTATAAAAAACCGCTACCCTGACTAATGATTATTATCAATTAACCCCACGATGAACTTGAAAAATTTGTTACAAAAGACATCTTTTTATTTCAGGTACAATGTACTAGTATTGAGGAGGATTAACCCCAATCCATACACCTAATAACTTACTTAAAAGGAATTAAAAGTGAGATTCGAACAACTTAAACAATTCCTCGCCCTTGGCTCTTTGCGCCATTTTCGCCAAGCGGCAGAAAAAACCAACATTAGTACCTCCGCATTAACACGAAGCATTCAAACTTTGGAAGAGGAAGTTGGTCATCAACTAGTATCACGCTCTACACGCTCAGTCATATTAACGAAGGAAGGCGAAGTTTTTTTACGTTTTTGCCAAAATACCCTAGATGAATATGCACGTACCAAACAATTACTCGACAAACTCAGTGGCAAAAGTGAAAACCGTGTTGTAATTGGCTATACCAGCTCAGCGAGCTCCATTGTGCCCATGTCTTGCGGTCAGTTTATGGCACAGCACCCTGAAGTGAAAATCGAGATGCAGCTACAAGATCAGCAAGAGCTACATTCTCGTCTGAAACGAGGCGAAATTGATATTTTTGTCAGTGAAGAAAACGCCTGCCTCGGCGGGAGCGATATCCATTTACCGGATCAGCTCGTACTCTTTGCAAGCCGCAACCACCCTTTAGCACATAAAGCCAGCGTCACCTTACATGACCTTGATGCCTACCCGCTGTTTGGTTGTTTTTCGCAAAGCCAGCATGTGCAAAGCATGATAAAAGAGGCTGCCGACGTTCTGCGCAAGGGCAATGGCCTGCGTTTAGGTAGCCTAGAAGAGGTGATAAACGCGGTGACCAACGGGCAAAGCATTGCCATTGGCGGTATTGAACATACAAATGCCATCAACAACCACGATGACCTTATATGCCTACAAGCCAGTGATGAAGCGCACTCGCGTTTAATCGTCAAAACCCAAGAGCAATTGGAGCAGCAACAGCACATTATTCAATTATTGGATGTGATTGAACAAGTTGCCAGCGCTCGGCACTTGAGTGCTTAACTCTTTGCAGCTTCAAAATAAACACCTACCTACTCGCTCAAACTTGGGCGAGTATTACTACTACTTTTTAAGTGGCAAGCCATTAAAAAATAGCAGCTAAGACTAGGCGGTCGAGGCTTATCTATCAATGTGCCCACATTTACACCAATAAACAGTAGTGCTTTGTCATTTCGAAGGTATACTAAGCCACCTTTTAATTTGAATTTCCTCATGTGAATCAAGAAGCATTATTTGCACAGATCATCGATGATGTGCATCAGCACGGTTATGCTGTGATTGAGCAAGCATTACCGAGCTCTTTAACCAGCCAGCTCCTGAATACAGCGCAACAACAATACGATGCCTTTTCACCAGCTGGAATTGGCCGCCGCCAAGAGTTTCAACATAACGAGCAAATAAGAAAAGACAAAACTTTGTGGTTTAGCGGACACTCACAAGCAGAGCAAGACTACATAGCTTTAATGGAAGCATTGCGCCTGCACATTAACCGACATTTTTTCCTTGGCCTGTTCGATTATGAATGCCACTTTGCCCACTATCAGCCTGGGGACTTCTACAAAAAGCATTACGATGCTTTTAAGGGGCGCTCGAACCGTGTATTTACTACGGTTTGCTACCTAAACACCCCTGATGAGGGAGGCGAGTTAGTGATCTATCAACCGCGCTCCAAATTAGTGGCCCGGCGCGTAGCCCCTCGCTGTGGCACACTGGTTGTGTTTGAAAGTGAACTATTTATGCATGAGGTATTGCCAGCAAAGCAGTCGCGCTTCTCTATCGCTGGCTGGTTTCGCAAGAATAATTCTGTCGCCGGCTTTGTTGACCCACCGAATTAAAGCAAGCTAACGGCAATACCAATAAAAATGGCTAGGCCGACATAGTGGTTATTCAAAAATGCATTGAAACACGCGGCTCGCTCTCGGTGGCGACACAAGTAAAGCTGTCGCACCAACAACATAGTCGCAATGCTGAGACCAAGCCAAAATGGCCAAAAAAGTTGCATATCCAAACCGATATAGGCCAACAGTGCAATAAAGGTGGCATCCAATAAAGCCACCGCCAGAAGGTCGTAACGACCAAATAAAATAGCGGTGGATTTGATACCTATTTTAACATCATCATCCCTATCCACCATCGCATACAAGGTGTCATACGCTACAGTCCACACTACATTGGCGAAAAACAGTAACCATGCATATATCGGCAGCGCTTCGATAGTGGCCATGTAAGCCATTGGAATTGCCCAGCTAAACGCAGCTCCTAACACCACTTGGGGTAAATGGGTATAACGTTTCATAAAGGGATAACACGCAGCCAAGGCAAGCGCCCCAAATGACAGTAATATCGTCTGCCAGTTAAGTAATAACACGAGCGCAAAAGCCATAACCACCAGCAAAGCGAATAAGCTCAGCGCCTCACCGGCACTCACGGTTCCTGCTGCCAGAGGGCGCTGTTGAGTACGCTGCACCGCACCATCAACATTACGATCGGCAAAGTCATTGATCACGCACCCTGCGCTACGCATAACGAACACCCCCAAGGCAAAAATTACCGCGAGGCTCACCGGCGGCCAATCTGCACCAGCAAGCCACAAAGCCCAAAAAGTAGGCCACAGCAGTAGCAAGGTGCCGATAGGCTTATCAATACGCATCAATTGCTTATAGTAAGGCCAATGCATCGCCTTAAGTGGTGCTAGTTTCATAGGTAAGGATAGGCTCCGGGTAAAAATATCTCGCACACCATTATTTGTTGGTTCGTTAAATTGAAGCAACTACGGCGTCCCCATAGCGGCCCACCAGGCAGCTTTAACGAGTGTGTAAGCTCAGCCAGACTCTGATTGTGAGCGAAATCAGCCACCTCCATACCTACTCGTTGGATTTGCGGGTCTTGGAAAATCACTTCGCCCAATGGATTATTGCCCAAATGGGCTAAATCAACCCCTTGCTGCGACTGCTGTTCAGGAAGCCAAGTTTGCGCATAGACCATAGGTTCGTTATCGCAAAACAGCAACACTTCACGCACACGCACATTCGTACTGGGGGGGTTGAAAACAGCGTGGTCGCAAAAGCGACTGGCTACCACTTTTTCGCTTAGAACTTCCACCGCAAATTGTTGGCACTGTGACTTTAAACGCTTCGTTAGCGAGCCAGACTCCAGTAGCCAATCGGCTAGTGTGTCAGTCACCTTAGCGTGCTCGATGCTTATCCACTGCGCGCGAAGAGGTATAGGGTGTGCAGGCAAAACATACTACCTTGATTCGACTATTGCTTCGATCATACCACTGCTACACTAATGGCAAAAGCTCTCACAGAGCACAGTAACCCCTTTACTAATAAATCTGGACGATAAATCGCTAAGCGCGCTAAAATATGGATAACTTGATGAAAACTAGCACACTAATTATTATGCCTCGAGCGCTCAAACTATTACTTGTCAGTGCCTTTACTCTGCTCATGTTCAGCCCCGCAAAGGCGGCGGGAGATGTTGGTTATTATGGCTTTGAGCCTGATATCGTTGCGAACTACATTAGCCAATCAAGTAAGAAGCTCGGCTATGTGCGAGTGACTGTCGATCTGATGTTAGAAGATGTTGGCAATATTTCAGTGGTTGAACATCACATGCCACTGCTGCGTGACGCCATTGTTGAAATCTTATCGCAAGAGCCAGAGGATAAAATTAAAAGTTTAACGGGCCGCGAAGAGATAAGACAGAAATGCATCGAACGGCTTAAAACCTTACTGAAGCAGGAAACCGGTAAAGATATTATTCGCGATGTACTGTTTACCAAATACCTTTATCACTAACATCACGAGTAATAAAAAAGCGGCTTAAGCCGCTTTTTTATTACTTCCAAAGGCCATCACCAGCGCTAACACGATACCACTGACTAAACCGCCTAAATGCGCCCAGTTGGCCATAGGCATAAAGAAAGTATCGGTAAAACCAAAAACTAGCCACAGTAGCAGAAAACCAATCATCGCCTTGGTCATCATCGGTTTAGTTTTCGCTAGCAAAGGATAAATCCAACAAAACCCTACCTGCGCATACACAACACCTGAGAGACCACCGAAATTAGGGCCGACCATAGTATATTGCGCCCACGCGCTGGCCAAAGAGCCAAGTAAAAACACACTCAATAAAGTGAGTTTCGATGTCTGGCGTTCGATAGCAGGCCCTAACGTCAACCACCACAGCACATTAAATATCAAATGAATTGCAGAGAAATGAACGACTGCTGGCGTTATCCAAGAGAGCGGCTGCGATGCTTTAAACTGTAACAGTGGGAATATATGGCTAAACTGGCCCAATAAAAACAGCGCATAGATAATCACACTGATAATACTGACGCTTTTAACCAATAAACTGAGCCCGTTGAAGCGTTGCCACAAATTAAGCTTATTGCCGCTGTAAACCAAGCCTGAATCGGTACGCCCGCTTTGCCATGCGGCATCACTGTATCGCGGATGATTCGGCTCTGTTTTAAACTCATTCCATAACGGCTGAACAGCATGAAAATGCTCCGGATCAACAGCAATAATCACATGCCCCTGCTGTGCAGGTTTGAGCTCGCCATGCAGCCCTTGAGTACTCAAGTAATCAATAAACCCTTGAGCAGCACGCACGTTATTGGTGCTCCCTAGTTCAATCATTTTTCAACCGATTGTGGAAATTGTTTCGCCCAGGCGTCAAAGCCGCCATCCATACTGTATACGTCATCAAACCCTTGCTCAGCTAAGTAACCAGCAGCGCCTTGCGAGCTAATACCGTGGTAACACACAACAATAATAGGTTGCTCATACTCCTTATGCAGCATGAACTCGCTGATATTACTATTACTTAAATGCTCGGAACCAGGAATATGGCCGCCTGCGAAACTGTTCGGGTCACGTATATCAGCAATAACGACATTATCGTCGTTTAGTAATTCATGTGTCTGCGACACCGAGATATGTTTAAAAGCCATGGGACTCCAAATTTACTAAACACTGAAAAGGCGGCTTAGCCGCCTTCATAGGCTACTTACTGCCAATCGAGAATAACTTTACCTGACTGCCCCGACAACATCGTGTCGAAACCTTGCTGAAAGTCATCGATATTGAATTGATGGGTGATCACAGGGGAAATATCAAGACCTGACTGAATCAAGCTGGCCATTTTGTACCAGGTTTCAAACATCTCACGGCCATAAATACCCTTGATTACCAAGCCTTTAAAAATAACTTGGTTCCAGTCTACAGCCATATCTGAAGGCGGAATACCCAGCATAGCTATCTTGCCGCCATGGTTCATGTTATCGAGCATAGAGTTAAATGCCACCGGCACCCCTGACATCTCTAAGCCAACATCAAAGCCCTCTGTCATCCCCAGCTCTGTCATCACGTCTTCGAGCTTTTCTTCACTGACGTTAACAGCCCGTGTAGCGCCCATCTTACGGGCCAAATCAAGGCGGTACTCGTTGATGTCGGTGATCACCACATTGCGTGCACCAACGTGCTTAGCTACAGCTGCAGCCATAATACCAATCGGGCCTGCGCCGGTGATCAATACATCTTCACCTACCAAGTCGAACGACAAAGCAGTGTGTACAGCGTTGCCAAACGGGTCAAAAATAGAGGCCAGCTCATCGGAGATATTATCGGGGATCTTAAAAGCATTGAACGCTGGAATAACCAAGTATTCCGCAAAGCTACCTTCACGGTTAACGCCCACACCTGTGGTATTACGACACAAATGTACACGCCCGGCGCGACAATTACGGCAATGACCACAGGTAATATGACCTTCACCAGAAACCCGGTCACCCACTTCAAAGCCACGCACTTCCTGGCCCATATCGACAACCTCACCGACGTACTCATGACCTACCACCATAGGCACTGGAATGGTATTTTGCGCCCACTCATCCCAGTTGTAGATATGCACATCGGTGCCGCAAATAGCGGTTTTACGAATTTTAATCAATAAATCGTTATGGCCCACTTCCGGTTTTGGCGCATCAGTCATCCAAATCCCGGTTTCAGCCTTTAATTTTGATAATGCTTTCATCTCTGCGCTCCTAAATTACGCCCAACTCTTTGCCGATACGAATAAAGGCATCAATGGCTTTGTCGAGTTGCGCTTTGCTGTGTGCAGCAGAGATTTGGGTACGAATACGCGCCTGCCCTTTTGGCACCACTGGGAATGAGAACCCAGTGACATAAATGCCTTCAGCCAGTAGTTTATCGGCCATTTGCCCAGCGAGCTTGGCATCTCCTAACATCACCGGAATAATGGCATGATCTTTACCAGCACAAGTGAAACCCGCCGCTTCCATTTGCTCACGGAAGTAAGCCGCATTGGACCATAAAGTATCGCGCAACTCTTTGCCATCAGCCAGCATATCCAGCACTTTTATTGACGCAGTCACAATGGATGGTGCCAGCGAGTTCGAGAATAGATAAGGACGTGAGCGTTGGCGTAGCCACTCAACGATTTCTTTCTTACCTGAGGTATAACCGCCTGATGCACCGCCTAAGGCCTTACCTAAGGTGCCAGTGATAATATCGACACGGTCTAACACGCCACAGTACTCAGGCGTACCACGACCATTTTCACCAACAAAGCCTACAGCATGAGAGTCATCGACCATAACGAGGGCATCGTACTTATCAGCTAAATCACACAGCGCTTCGAGGTTACAAATTACGCCATCCATCGAGAACACGCCGTCAGTGGCGATCAGCTTGGTTTTAGCGCCAGCTTCATCAGCGGCAATCAGTTGCTGCTCAAGGTCGGCCATATCATTATTGGCATAGCGGAAACGCTTTGCTTTACATAGACGCACACCGTCGATAATTGAGGCATGGTTTAGGGCATCGGAAATAATGGCATCTTCAGGGCCAAGAATGGTCTCAAAAAGACCCGCATTAGCGTCAAAACAAGAAGAGTAAAGAATGGTGTCTTCGGTTTGTAAAAAGTCACTAATTTTGCTTTCAAGGGTTTTGTGAATGTCTTGCGTACCACAGATAAAACGCACGGAAGCAACACCGAAACCATGATCGTTCAAGCCTTGTTGCGCTGCTTTAATAAGCTCTGGATGATTCGCTAAACCAAGGTAGTTATTGGCACAAAAGTTAATCACTTTATCGCCGCTGGCAACGTCAATTTCAGCCTGTTGCTGCGAGGTAATAATGCGCTCGCTTTTGTATAGGCCATCGGCTTTGACTTGCTCGATTTGCGCTTGCAGTTGAGTATAAAACGCAGAGGCTCTCATAGATTTCTCCAATACTTGAACGGGGGACCCATGCTACGTCAAAGACGTGGGTAGGTTCGCTTGTTAAACAAAGTTAGGGGTATTGTAAAAGGTTACACGTACAATTGCATTGTTTGTACACGCGGTTGGACCACAGCACAGCGTGGTAACCCATCCCGGATGTAAAGATTCCCTCACAGCAGTGCAGGCACATCAGCGAGCGTGTCGCAGGTGTAATCGGCATCACTTTGCGCCTTTTGGTCAAACTTTTGGCCGCTACGCACCAACACTTTAGTGCCAATGCCACAGCGCTGTGCAGCTTGGATATCGCCATGTTTGTCACCGACCATGACACAGTGTTCGGGGTCGAGGTTAAACACAGCAATGCCGCGTTGCAACATGCCCGGTTCAGGCTTGCGACAGGCACACTGCTGGCGGTAGTCGCCTATCCCCTTAGTGGGGTGATGAGGACAGTAATACACCTCATCAATGCGCACATCGTGCTGTAAAAACTGCTCTTTCATCCAGGTAGTAAGTTCAGCAAATTGTTGTTCACTGTAATAGCCACGGGCAATACCCGATTGATTCGTGACAATAATCAGTCGATAGCCACGCTGTTGAAAACTGCGACAAGCAGCAAACACGCCCGCAATAAACTCAAAATCTTCGGGCTTGTGGACATAGGCATGGTCAACATTAATAACGCCATCGCGGTCTAAAAAAACGGCTTTATTGCTCATAATCGGTGCTCGTGTACAACTTTATCAAACATCGCGGTCACAGCTTCAACACTAATGCGATGCATTAGCTCACCTTTAACCCGCGTGCCCCAAGGTAACTGCTCAGCAGGCTTACCATGCTGCTCTTTAACCGCGTCAAAATAGCTTTCCACTACGTACTGCTGCGATAGGTAGGGCCCGGTGCGCTTCGGGTTTGAGTGCGCATATAAGCCAATAACAGGTGTGCCTTGAGTCGTTGCCATATGCGCCGGACCGGTATCGGGAGCCAGTACCACAGTGGCCAAAGCCAACACGCAGGTCAGCTCTTTAAGCGAGGTTTGGCCCACCAAATTATTCACCTCAAAATCGCACTGACTGATAATATCAGCGGCTAAAGCGCGCTCCATGTCGGTCGGGCCGCCAGTGAGTGCCACCTTGAAACCTTTACTCGCCGCATACTTGGCAACAGCAGCATAACGCTCGGGTAGCCAATTACGCTCTGCTTTACTTGCCGCAGGGCTTATCACCAATAACGGATCGCCATTGTCGCCCACCAGCTCAACGGCTTTGGCTTTATCTGCCCCGCTCAAGGGCAACTGCCACTGCGGGGTAAAATCTTGCACCCCTAATTGCTCGGCAAATTGCATAAAGCCTTCGAGCACATGAGGTTCACTCTTAGCGTCGATGCGTTTATTAATGAATAAGCTGTGCAGTTCTTTTGAGCGTGCTTTATCGAAGCCGATTTTCACCTTAGCTGGAATGCAACGGCTAACCAAGCCCGCTCTAAAAGCCACTTGCATGTTCAATAACACGTCAAAGCGCAGGCCTTTGAAGCGTTGCTTTAAGGCTTTAAAAGCTGCCCTTCCCTGCTTTTTATCAAACACCACAAGCTCTACCCCCGGCAATCCTTGCAACAGCATGGCCTCAACCTTGCCAATCACCCAGGTAATCTTGGCATTAGGGTGCACTTTTTGAATAGCTTGTACGGCACTGACGGCATGACACACATCGCCAATCGCAGACAAACGAAGGATACAAATGGATTGCATAGACTCTAGTGGCACGCGGTATTTCCTAATAGCAATTAATCTTCGCAAATGGTAAAGCAACCCCAGCGCAATGCAAGCGTGAAGCGGTTTAACCTGACTCCAAAAGCAGCTACACTAGCGCCATTATTTTGTTTGCCTTGTAACACTCATGCATACTCGTCCACTTTCTTTCAAGCACACGCTATTAACGTACAAATACCCAGCGCAATCTGTGCAGGAAAATTGGTTCGAGCCGACGTTTTGGTTAAAGCAAAATAAGGTCTATGCACAAAAAAGCGGCCGAGCAACCACCTATTTTTTCGAACATCAGGATTTACGGGCAGTGCTTCGCCACTACTGGCGCGGCGGATTAATCGGTAAGGTACTGAGCGATCAGTATTTTTATACTGGTTTAGCCAACACCCGAGTATACAAAGAGTTCACCCTCACCTGCCAACTTCATGAACAAGGCCTGCCTGTAGTTGAACCCATAGCTGCCATGATTCGCCGCAACGGCTTAATTTACCGAGGCGACATTATCACCCGGGCACTACCAGGGGCGCAAAGTTTGTGTGAAAAGCTAGTTGCCGCGCCCCTAGAAGATACGCTGATAAGCCATATCGGCACCACCCTTGCGCGATTCCATCAAGCCGGGGTGTATCATGCCGATTTAAATATTAATAATATTTTGTTTGGCGCTGACAACCAGGCCCATGTTATCGATTTTGATCGTGGCGAGCTGCGCATTCCCAAGCAACAATGGCAGCAGCAGAATATCGCCCGCTTGCAACGTAGTTTCGCTAAAGAAGCCGCTCGACAGCCCACTTTTCACTGGCAAGAACACCATTGGCAACGCTTAGAGCAAGCTTACCTCGATACCCTAAACGCTCTATAACGCCAATAACTCTTGAAATTGCTTGGCAATGAAATCTTGGCTATGCAATTGCGCACGCCCCTGCAAAGCGTTTTGTATGCTTGCCCACTGCTGTTCATCATTGAGCAGTGCTACAGCTTGTGCAGTCAGCGTGTTACGGTTTAACGGCGCAGCATGCACTAACCCCTGTGCAGAGCACATTGCTAGGCGCTTAGGCTGATCTTTAGAAACGGGCGCGGCAACACAAGGGAGCTGCAAAGCAATCGCTTGTAATAAAGCATCGCCGGCACTCAGCAGACCCATTTTGGCATTAGCCAGTAAAGCAATAAACTCAGCATTACTCAAGCCACCGACAACATGCACCAAGGGTTCGCTCGATACTGGCAAAGCGTCAGGGTAATTAGCCCCAAATACGACCACCGTTGGGATATTTAAGCGCTCACTTAACTCTTGTGCAGCCTTATAAAACACGTCGGCACAGACTCCTTGCTCACTCAAGTGCCCGCCTGAGCCGGCGTTAACAACAACGTATTGACCCGCTTGAACCCCTCTATCGGCCATTGCTTGTCGCGTTGATTGAGCATCAGGGAGCGCAAAGTAAGGACCGATGTTGATTGGCTCAACTAAGTTGAAACAACGAATTTTCAGGCGTTCCAACCAACTTAGTGGTTCGATGCAAAAGTCTGGCTGCACCACCCAGTGCTTATCAATACAATCAACGCGATTGAGCTTGAGCCCTTTGGCGCGCTTTTTAGCGTGCTGAGAAATAAACACAACCTGGGCTCCCGCTGCTCGGGCACTGCGCATCTGCGATGCTCTTCCAGCACAATCAAAAATCACGACATCGGGTTTATAATCTTGGATTAACGCACACACACGCGTATTTTCTTTTGTCGGCGACTGCGCCAGTAAGGTGGTATTGAAGGGACAGGTACTGGCGTACTTGGTGTGCTGATTAAGAGCAAAATGCACATCAATAGCATCCGCGTAGCGCTGCTTTAAACTCAGGGCTAGGGTTAGAGAACGTATATATTCGCCGATACCTTCAGTGGATGAGACCGGAATGAATAGCAGCCGTTTTACACTTGTTGGTGCTATTGGGCTAATGCGCTCGGAATGTTCCATTTACTCCACATTCTGGCTTGCGTTAATCGCCTCATTATATAGGGGGTTGATGTAGTTTTCGATACCCTCACGGTCGCTGTATTGAATATTTAATAAATTATCAAAGCGTATTTCAACTGCTGCAAACTCACTATTAGCTTGGTAGACTACCCGCTCGTTTTGTATTAGGGACTAATAACGTGCGCTTCTCTACTTCTTCATTATGCACTTTTTTGTGTTTAGTTAGTTCTTCAGTTTTTGCTGAGCCTTGGGTTAAGCCCGATGATTATGGTCTTCGTGCAGATATCCAACGCCTTGCCGATGCCGGTGTAATCTCAGCCCCGGTAACCACATTTCCACTTATGTGGAATAGCTTTATCGACGAGTTGCGCGCGGCACCGGTTGCGTCATTAAGTGCTGAGCTTCAAGATGCGGCACTGCGTGTGCGTCACCGCTTTGAATCCGAAAATGGCCAACCTCACAACTTTCAAGTGCATAGCTTTAAAGCCACCGATCCCCGTGCAGTCACCAGTTTTGGGATGAGCCACTCTCAGCAAACAGAAATGCTTGCAAGTTACAGCTACTTGGGAGAGAACTTTGCGGCAAAACTAGCCGTTAATCACCGCGAAGACGGACGTAATTGTTATGTCAAAGATAAAGGCCAAGCGGATATCGTGACCAATGAGCAAGCGCTCGAGCAATGTGATGACACGACTTTGGATCACAGTTATATCGCTTATCGTTTAGGAAACTGGATATTTCGTGCCGGTGCGGTTGAACAGTTTTGGGGGCCGGGTATTGATAACAGCTTGATTATGTCCACCAACGCCAAGCCGCTACCAGCGATTAGTGTGAGCCGTGAAAAGGCCACCGCATTTGAGACGCCGTGGCTAAGTTGGATTGGTCCTTGGTCATTTACCGCACAGATGGCGCAACTTGAGTCAACACGGGTCGAGCCTGATGCGATGCTATGGAGCACCCGCGTTAATTTCCGCCCGCTACAACAACTTGAAGTCGCTTTATCGTGGTCAGCGCAATGGGCAGGTGAAGGCCAGCCAAGCTCCTTAGGAGACTTTGTTGATATGATCTTAGGTAAAACCGAATGTGCAAATGGCGCTGACAGCTGTACCTCTGAGCAGGAGACCAAACTCGGTAACCAACTTGCCGGGCTCGATGTGCGTTGGTCGGACACGCTTTTTTCTCAGCCTTATGCTTTATATGTAAGCACAATTGGCGAAGATGCGAGCAGTTACTTTAAACCGGCAGACAGAGCCTATGTCTTTGGCGCCCAAACCAGCGCATATGCATTCGCGCAAAACCTGACTTTTAACCTGGAATATATCGATACTGGCGTCAGCTGTGCCGCCGAAGCACCGGATATTGAGAACTGCTATTATGAGCACTCTATTTATCTATCCGGCTATCGTTATCAGGGACGGACTATTGGCTCGGCTTACGATAACGACACGCAATCTTGGGTATTTACTGTTTTAGGCCAACAAAGTAATGGTCATGACTGGCAAGTCAAGTTGCGCCAAATCGACTTTAACAGTGACAACAGCGATCGTTACCCCAACAACCCTGACCTTGGTCATAACATTACCAAAACACCGATTGATAGCCAGCAGCTGGAAGCTCGCTATCGCTTTTTAGCGATGAAAGGACGTTTCACTGTGGGTGGCGTTATTGCTAACAATGATACCGTTGAGGGCTCAGAAACAGACACCAGCGCATACCTAAAGTTTGAATACAACTTTTAAACCTTACTCATCAAAAAAGGAGCCGTAGCTCCTTTTTTACTGTCCTTTTTTAATTCGCTCTATCACATTGGAAGTTGAGCAACCATCGAGGAACTCCAGCACTTCAACATGGCCGCCATGGCGCAGCACATGTTCGGCCCCTGCAATTTCTTCTACTTTGTAGTCTCCGCCCTTGACTAAGATATCCGGGCTGATTTGCTCAATCAGTTTTGCTGGCGTGTCGCCCTCATGCTCTTTGCCGAAAGGGATCACCCAGTCCACAGAGTTCAGTGCACTCAATACCATGGCCCGCTCAGCTAAAGGATTGATAGGACGTTCAGGCCCTTTCAGCCGAGCAATGGAGTCATCGGTATTTAAGCCAACAACGAGCCTGTCTCCCATCGCTTTCGCTTGTGCCAAATAGCGCACATGACCGGCGTGGAGGATATCGAAGCAACCATTGGTGAATACAATTTTCTCACCATTTTGTTTCGCAAACTCAATATGCTGGATTACGGATTCAAAAGGCGTTTGGTAATGCTCGCCATTCGCACGCAGGTACTGACCTAGTTTTGCACTGAGTTCCTCAGGCGACACGGTAGCCGCACCTAGCTTACTCACAGCAATACCCGCTGCTAAATTGGCCAGCTCTACCGCATCAGAATCTGGCATTCCTGCCCCGAGCATCACCGCTAAAGTTGCGATTACGGTATCGCCAGCGCCTGTGACATCACTCACTTCTTGCACTTGTGCGGGATAGTCGTGTTTAGCGCTAGCACTAATCAGCGACATACCTTGTTCTGAGCGAGTCAGCAACATCGCGCCAATTCCCGCCTCTTTTATTAATGCCCGCGCCGTATCAGTCAATGCCTGCTCGCTGCTGGCATCGCCACCGGCGAGCTTAAACTCATTTAAATTAGGCGTGATGTAGTCGGCACCACGGTATAAACCTAACTGCGGCGACTTAGGGTCCACCAATACGGTTTTTCCCGCGTCTTTGGCCACCCGGATCATGGCCTCAATGAGCGTCAATGAGCCTTTGTTGTAATCTGAGAAAACAATGAAATCATAGTCACCCACCACACGCTCTAAACGATTCAACAATAACTGCGAATGCTCTTTAGAAAACTGTTCTTCCTGGTCTAGGCGCACCACTTGTTGGTGTCGACTAATCACCCTGAGCTTGGCTATCGTCGGCAATTCCACGGCATGGACTAACTGTGAGTCAATGTGTTCATCAGCAAGAATGCGCTCTAGAATTTGACCACTTTCATCCTCACCAATAAGCCCTAGCAGGCCTACCTGACCATCAAGGCGCGCGATATTCTTGGCAACATTGGCAGCGCCACCGGCTTTGTCTTCAAGCTGGTTCACCTTGACCACCGGTACCGGCGCTTCAGGGGAAATACGCCCGGAGTCACCATGCCAGTATCGGTCAAGCATGACATCCCCAACCACCAAGACCTTGGCATTGTGCAGCTGTTTTAACAGACCTAAATCCATGTTGCTTACTCCGCCACTAGCATATCTAGGGCTTCACACAACCAGTGGCCGATAAACATATGGGCTTCTTGGGTACGCGCTGTCTCATCATTGCTGATGATAATGGGAAGTTTAGCAATATCTTTAACGGTGCCGCCTTCACGGCCAGTCAAAGCCACGGTATAAGCACCGATGTCGTTGGCCGCTTGGAGCGCAAGATTGATGTTGGCGCTGGTTCCCGAAGTCGTCAGGCCAATCACTAAATCCTGTGGTTTACACAACGCCTGAACTTGACGCTCAAATACAGTATCAAAATGATAGTCGTTAGAGTGCGCGGTTAAAATGGAAGTATCCGTTGTCAGGGCAATGGATGCCAGTGGCCCGCGCTCTTTTTTATAGCGCACCACAAACTCTGCAGCAAGATGCTGTGCATCTGCGGCGCTGCCACCATTACCGAACCAGATCACCTTACCACCAGCAGCTAGTGCCTGATGACAGGCGCTCAACAATTGCGATACTTGCGGTTGGTATTGTTCCATGGTGTCGAATAGTGCGCGGTGGCGCGCAAGGCTATCGAGGTAAGTGTTGGCGGCGTTGTCAATATTAGCCATAAAGCGTCCTCATTCACGGGTTTATCGGCATTATTCCAAAGAGTACTGATAAATGCACGTTTTTGTCAGCCAAGCTTTGGCTTGCCCTATTGCCTGCGGTACACTTTAGTCGAATTTCACAATTAGGCTTTATCGTGTTTGCCCGTTTTCTTTATTCGCTTGTTTTAGTACTACTGATCCCCATAGCCTGGGTATACCTATATTATTTGCGTGGTCGTAAAAACCCTGGTTATCGCCAACACTTTGGCGAGCGCTTTGGCTACGCTCAGGCCACTGGCGATATTATTTTGCATTGCGCCTCAGTCGGTGAAGTGCTTGCCAGCGCACCACTGATAAAAGCCTTGCTCGGTGCCAAGTACCGCTTAATCATTACTTGCAATACCCCCACCGGGCGTGAGCAAATCACTACTTTATTCGCCGACGCCATAAACAAAGAGCGATTAAGCTGCTGCTACTTACCGTTCGATTTGCCTTGGTGTCAACGGCGCTTTATCCGTCGTACACAAGCAAAAGTACTGTCTATAATAGAAACCGAACTGTGGCCGAACTTATTAAAGCAGGCGAAACAAGCAGGTTTAGCAACCGTGATTATTAACGCGCGGCTGTCGGCGAAATCCGCCAACGGATATGCCAAAGTGGCCCCCCTCACTCGGGACATAATGCGCCATATTGATGTGCTTGCCTGCCACCATCATGATGACGCCGAGCGATTTGTTAAGCTGGGTCTAGCCCAGCATAAAGTGCATGTTACCGGCTCCATCAAGTTCGATATCACCGTCAGCGAAAAGCACCAACAACAAGCTCAGCAATTGCGTCACAAGTTCAATAAACCCTTTGTTTGGATTGCCGGCTCCACTCACCCTTGCGAGCCGGAATTACTCCTTCAAGCACACCAGGAATTACTGAAGCAGCAGCCCTCGGCTTTACTGATCATTGCCCCGCGTCATCCGGAGCAATTTGACAATGTTGCCACCGTGCTTAAACAGCAGAATTATGATTTTTGTCGTCGTAGTCACAACGACTACCAAGGGCAGAGCGTCATGCTCGCAGATACCCTAGGAGAGCTGACCATGCTGTATGGCTGCGCTGACCTCGCTTTTATCGGCGGCAGTCTTATCGCGCGCGGCGGACACAATCCATTAGAAGCTTGCGCCCACGCCATTCCAGTTTTAACTGGCCCCCATACTTTCAACTTTGCCCACGTTTACCCAGAGCTCATCAAGCAAGGCGGTGCGCAGCAAGTGCAAGCCGATAACTTAGCAGCACAACTGATTGCACTCAGCGAAGACCCTCATAAGCGCCAACAAATGGGCGCGATAGGTCTTAATGTAGTGAAGAAAAACCAAGGGGCGATAGCGAAAACATTGGCGATTATAGAGGAATACACTGATGTCTAACTGTGTTGCAGCCATGCGTGAATGGGTCAGTGCGGTCATTGTTAAATACAACTTTTGCCCGTTTGCTCGCAAAGAAGTCGAAAGCCAACGCATTCATTATCATCCCAGTGATGCCGTTAGCGTTGATGAGGCGGTGCTTGACACCCTAGAGCAGTGTCGTGTGCTTGATAACGATAGCGACATTGAAACCACCTTGGTGATTTTTGCTAAGGGTTTTAACGACTTTGATGATTTTCTCGAGCTGATAGATTTAGCCAATGCCTTATTAGTCGCACAGGGATTTGAGGGCACCTATCAATTAGCCCACTTTCATCCTCACTATGTGTTTGCTGACGCCGAGCCTGAGGATGCCGCAAATTACACTAATCGCGCGCCCTACCCGGCCTTACATATTATTCGCGAACACAGTATGGAGCAGGCACTCGCACAGTACGATGACCCTGAAAGTATTCCCGAAAACAACATTCGTTTGGCTCGGCGTAAAGGTAGCCGTTTTTGGCAGCAACTGTTGCAACACTGCACTAACGCAACCGATAAGTAAAAAAGACCATTAACTGGTGCGTATAATGTCTCGATACTAAGGGGCTGTGATAAATTTCATCGTCCCAGAATTCGCTTCGGTAAGCGGCTACTGCCTGCCATTGCGGTGCGAATTGATAACTCAGGGCAATACGTGCAAAAGGGTTGATAGCGCCTTGGGAGTGATACTGCGTGCGACCATACTGTGGGGCAGCTTGCACCTTACTTACACCATAAAAGTGTTGGGTATAATCTTCACTGAGCAACCGAACTCCGAATCTTGTGTGTACCCGGAGCTTGTCACTCAACTCCCAAGGAGACAGCGTGCAGGAAACGTTTGCCGCCAGCGAACTGGATTCATTGCTAATATCTTGGGCAAAACGGGCCGAGAAGCCATGATAGTTGAGCGCCATGGTTGCGACCAGCTCGCCACTAGGGTCGTCATAAGAGGTGAATACAGGGTCGTCAGAAAGGTCGCTTTTATATAACAAAACACTGTCGTAGCTGGGATCGCGAAAGTTAAGACCCATATCAATACCGACTTGACTATCCAACACGCGGTAGCTCACCAACCCTTGGTCAACACCAAAGCGCCAACGTCCATATTGAGCACTTACAAACGGCAGTGACTGATGTTGTGTTGCCATTCCAGCCCAAGGGGTTGTGATAATGGCTCCGCCAGCACCGAGGGTGACCTGCCATTGAGTAGACTGCTCAGCCTGGGCCTGCACGGCGACTAACAAGAACCATGCAACGTTCAATACTTTTTTCATTGTTCGTATCCTGTGATGTGATTGAAATGTCACTGTAAAGAGCAACATCCCATTCGACCTGTGCCAAATGTCACTGGATGCGAAAAAAGACAAAAAAAAGCGCCTTCAGGCGCTTTTCTATCTGTGCTTTATTACGGTTTCAATGCCGCTTTGCGTTCGTTATAGCCGCGTATCAGTTCATCCACCGTGTCCTGACAATATTCTCGAATCCCCGAGACCAGCATATGCTTTTCTCCACGACCCACGACTTCACCCTGAGCCAGTAAATCAAAGCGCAAAATAATCTTGCCGCGCTTACCTTCGTAGGTAAATACATGCTCGGCTTCGCGCAGTTCAGGAGCTGTTACTGCTAGAGTGTCCATATGAATACTCATTGATTCATAAATGATCATTGGCCGCGCAGGGTTAATCATTACACCTTGCTTTGCCATCAGTGGCACAACCACATGGGGAAAGGCCTTTCCCGAGAATTCAACATAGTTTTTAATCAGCGCATTGGTCAGGGTTTTACATTGGCTGTTTTCGCCCTCACGCTGCACGCTTAGATAGCATTTGTCGCCGTCTTTAATATCGAACTGTGCTTCTCCTTGCGGCATGCTTAGCTTTACACCCTCATCGACCATATTGGCGAAGGTGAAGTGCATTTGCTCATTAATTCCATATTTATCGAGTACCACCGAGAACAGTAAATCCCCAGGCACGCAAAATTTCTTCGCCTCGACATCATGTAACGGGTTGAAGTCATCGGCGACCGCTTTGGCAAATCGACTGCCTTGCTCACGAGAAATGCACACATGGGTACCAAAGTCTTGATAAAACTGCTCTAACATACCTGCTCTGCTTTAGTTCAAAAAAACTGCGGCAGTGTAACAAAATTTACGCATAGAGAGGTCGAATCTGTTGCAATTTATGGAAAAAAGGCACAAAAAAGCCGCAGCATAACAGGCTGCGGCTGTCTTCTCGCCAATGCTTAGTTAAAATCGCGGTAGGCTTTTTCTAGTTTCTTCGCTTGCTTCTTAGATACACCAATGTGCCCTAGCGCTACACGCAACCGTGCTCGCGACATATCAGAGCCAAGAATTTCCATCGCATCGATGACCGATGTAGATGACTTCTTACCCGTAATAGCAACAAAAATAGGCTCTAAAAAGTCTTTGATCTTCAATTCATGGAAGGTCGCCACTTTTTTCGCAATAGCAAAGATCGCTGACTTTTCCCAGGTGCGCAATGTTTCCAACTCCCAAATAAAGAACTGCAGTGCTTGGCGCACCACATCTTCTGGCGCTTTACCATCGGTTAATAGCGCAGGGTCATATTCAGGCATCCCGGCGACAAAATGCCCGGCCAAGTCGACTAAGTCAGAGAGTGTATCAATACGGGTTTTCGCCTCAGGTAATATGCGCTTTAGCGTATTAGCGTTATATTTCCAGTCGACAAAACGCGTAATCAGTTGCTCATCGCTAAACTCTTCACGCAACCAAGTGCCATTCAGCCACTTTAGTTTTTCCACATCGAATACCGGACCACCGAGAGAAACACGTTTCATATCAAAGTGTTCAATCATATCAGCGAGGGTAAACTTTTCTCGCTCATCAGGCATCGACCAACCCATACGACCCAAGTAATTTAGCACCGCCTCAGGAAGGAAGCCCATTTCCTTGTAGTAATTAATAGACGTTGGGTTTTTGCGCTTTGAAAGCTTTGACTTATCAGGGTTACGCAGCAAAGGTAAATGCCCCAATACCGGCGCTTGCCAACCAAAATCTTCATACAGTTTCAGCAGTTTGGGTGCCGAGTTAATCCACTCTTCACCACGGAAAATATGGCTAATCTGCATGTGGTGGTCGTCCACCACGTTAGCTAAGAAGTAAGTAGGGAAACCATCTTGCTTCAATAACACCTGCATATCGACATTTTCCCATGGGATTTCAATCTCACCACGCAAATAGTCATTGAAAGTAAAAGTGCCTTGCTCCGGTATTTTCATGCGGATCACATAAGGCTTACCGGCATCCAGGTTGGCTTGAATTTCTTCTTCGCTCAAAAGTAACCCACGTCCATCGTATTTAGGACGCAAGCCTTCGGCCATTTGCTGCTCACGCATTTGCTCAAGCTCTTCGGCGCTGGCAAAACAATAAAAAGCTTTGCCCTGCTCCACGAGCTGGTGCGCATACTTTTTATAAAGCTCTGAGCGCTCTGACTGACGGTATGGGCCAAACTCACCACCGACATCCGGTCCATGATCCCATTGCAGGCCTAGCCATTGTAGGCTGTCCATGATCGCCTGTTCTGATTCTGCGGTACTGCGCACTTGGTCAGTGTCTTCGATACGCAATACGAATTCACCGCCTTGCTGCTTGGCAAAACAGTAGTTAAACAGGGCAATATAGGCAGTGCCTAGGTGCGGGTCACCCGTAGGTGAAGGGGCAACACGGGTGCGAACACAGGTGTGGTCAGTCATGCTAGCTTCTCTTTCAATTAGCAACAAAAATTTGCTGCAAATGCTAGCACAAAGGGGCAAAACTTCGTAGTGGAAAACGCCGCAATTGCGGCGTTAACGATAAATAGAATGGTTGCTTAAGCGGCTAAATCATCAAGGTAGGCAACAATGTCGGATGATTCATACAACCAGCGCACCTGCTGGTCTTGCTCAATACGTAAACATGGCACTTTTACTTTACCCCCTTGCTCAGCAAGCTCTTGGCGGTAAGTGTCATTGTTTTTAGCGTCCCGCGTTTGTATTTTTAGGCCGTTACGCTTAATCGCGCGGCGTACTTTTACACAAAAAGGACAGGCGTGAAACTGATACAACGCCATATTCGCGGTTTGCGCATCTAACTGCTGCTGCGCTTCAGCAGGACGTTTTTTACTGCGCGGAGTAAAGACAAAATTAAAGAACAAAATAATACGGCCTAGCAACCAACGTACAAACTTCATAAGCACTCTCAAACAGAAAAATTCGGCGCAGAGTTTAGCACGCTCTGAAAGTGGTTAAAATAGCTCCAACATATCGTCGTCTAGATCATCGTCGCCTGCACCCTTGGTGTTATCAGGAATATTTAAGCTATGGAAATCGACCACTTGATTGCGGCCATTATTTTTCGCATTATAAAGGGCTAAGTCGGCTTTATGCACCAGCTCAGGGACCATTGAGGTATCATCAAAAGCACAAAAACCAGTGCTAATAGTCAACCTTTTCACCTGCGGGAAGGTAAAATCTGCCACAGTTGCGCGCAGTCGCTCTAACACTTGCATCGCTTGGTTTTTATTATCGCACAGCAATAGCACGGCGAACTCTTCGCCTCCATAGCGAAACACATAATCCTCACTGCGAAAGCTCTGTTTTAAAATTCGCGCTACGAGAATAATAACCTCATCACCAATCACATGGCCGTAGGTATCATTAACGCGTTTAAAGTGGTCGATATCGAACATGGCAAGATACCATTGGCGCTCAAGTTCATTGTCACGATGATCAGCAAAGCCGTCGCCATTGATGATGTCCATCACCTGTGAGTCAAAAGTTTGCCGGTTAAGCAGTTCAGTGAGTGGGTCTAATCGCGAGCGATACAGTAAATACAGCTGGTTGGCGTAAATATTAAGAATATTAGTGATCACGAAGGGTGAATCATGCGTCAGCGCGAAGTCACTGCTGCTTTGCACAAAACCTATCACTGCACCAAGATGGTAGATAGGAAAGTACACATATTGTCCTTGGCTACCACTAATGCGCATGCGCTCAGCATCAATTTTTGCCACTAACTGCTGCGCTTGTTCATCATTGAGTATTGCTGCTGAGCACCCTGAATAGCTGCATCGTATGCGGCCCTGCGAAGTAAATTGTTTATTCATGTACAGAGCAAAATTGTTATCGGCAAACACCTGACTGAGTATATCAATAAGCGCTGCATCCAACGCACGTTCACTTTGTTGCTGCGTTAGACGAATGATCCATTGATGACCACAGGAGTTACTTTGCATAGGCGCTTGTTTTGCTGCTTGATTCTCCTAAGTGTAGACGAACAAAAAGGGTTATGTGCCCAGTGCAAAATGACAGTGTGCAGGCTAAACACTGTCAGTGAAATTGGTAAAATCATCACGATGCACCAGCATAGCGCCATTACTGTAGCCCAAGGTTTCGACGATAGTTTGCTCTTTATGAGCCAGCAATTGGGCCACAGCCACACTGTCATATCTCGCCACGCCTTTGCCTAAGTTAAGCCCTTGCTCGTCACACAAAGTGATGACATCACCACGACTAAACGGCCCCCTTAATTGCGTTATACCAACCAAAAGCACACTGGCGCCACCTTTTGCTATCGCTGCTGCCGCACCGCTATCGAGCACCACCTTGGCTTTGCTCACCGGCCCTGCTAGCAACCACAGCTTGCGACTGCGCCGAGGTGCTTTTAAGCTCAATACCCGGGTGCCTGTTTGCTGCTGCAAACAATTTATGATGACATTCTGGCCATGTCCTGCACTGATCACCACATCCACGCCACCGTGACGGGCAATACTCGCAGCTTCCAGCTTAGTAGCCATCCCTCCTGTGCCCACGGTGCTGCCTGAGCCTCCTGCTAACGCCTTTACCTGATCATCAATATGGCGGATTTCCGCAATCAGCTCGGCATCGGGGTGGCTGCGCGGATCGGCGGTGAATAATCCAGGCTGATCAGTTAGCAATAACAAGGTATCAGCGCGAGCCAATATGGCTACCTTAGCAGAGAGGTTATCATTATCGCCCACTTTAATTTGTGTGGTTGCGACGGCATCGTTCTCATTGATGATGGGCACCGCTCCCTCTTGCAATATAGCTAGCAACGCATCACGAGCATTGAGGTAGCGCTCACGATTTTCTAAATCTGCTTGTGTCAGTAACATTTGCCCCACGGCAATTGAATAAAGCGCAAATAAGCTTTGCCAGGTATGCAGCAGCTGGCTTTGCCCTATCGCAGCTAACATCTGCTTTTGTGCCAAGGTCTCAGTACCAGGCTGGCGGCCCAATAATTCTCGCCCCGCTGCAATCGCCCCGCTGGTGACGATAATTATACGATGGCCTTGTTGCTTCAATTGCGCGCACTGGCGCACTAAGTCAACCATGTGCGCTTTATCTAGGCCTCGGCCATGATTGGTCAGCACGCTGGTGCCCAACTTAACGACAATAGTTTGCACTTAATTGCTTCACTTTGTGGAAATGATGACTAATTATTACCCTAGGACTAGGCGCACAAACAAGTTAAATTAATTCAAGTGTGCTAGCATCGCCGCAATTTTGCTTAACCCCACGTTTGTTTATGCCTGCAAGCTTATGTTTAATTATTGCCACCTTCTTATGGGGCAGTTCTTTTATCTCGCTAAAGTATGCCATTGGCGTGTACGACCCAGCCGTGGTTATTTTCTTGCGTATGCTCACCACGCTAGCCGTAAGCCTATGCCTGTGGCGTTTTATCACGCGTTTTGATTATCGCCAGGGTGACTGGAAGTACCTAGTGTCGATGAGTTTAGCCGAGCCTTGCCTGTACTTTCTATTCGAAGGCCACGCTATGGAGCACACTTCGGCATCACAAGCAGGGGTGATTGTGTCGTGTTTACCGCTGATTGTCGCTGTACTGGCATTTTTTATGCTCAAGGAGCGTATCAGCCGCGCCATTATTGTCGGCTTTACGCTATGTATCGGTGGCAGTATTTTGCTCACTATGCTCTCTCCAGCCTCTGAGCATGCACCCAACCCCATTGTTGGCAATACCTTGGAGCTACTGGCGATGCTCTGTGCCGCTTATTACACTGTGAGCGTAAAACATCTCGCGGCGCGCTACTCACCGCTGAGCTTAATTGCCTTGCAAGGGCTGGCAGGCTCGCTATTCTTTGCGCCATTTTTGCTTTTTGTAGAAGTGCCGCAGAACCATGACCCCATTGCCTTTGCTCATATCCTTTATTTAGGCACCTTTGTAACCCTGGGCGGCTATGGCATGTATAACTATGCCATCAGTAAAGTATCGGTGCTCACTGCCGCCGCCTACTCAAACTTGATCCCTATCTTTACCCTGCTGCTCTCTGCCATTGTGCTCAGCGAGGTACTGACCCTAGGACAATGGTTAAGCATTGCCGTGGTGTTCGCTGGGGTGATGATAAGCCAACGACATCAGGCAATTGTCGTTGACTTGGAAGAGGAAGAAATCAATGAGGCAGAAACTAACAAGCGCAAATCCGTGCCAGAGGCGGGCGAATTAAAAGGGTAGCACGTCACCAGATGTAAGCCGGGAGCACTGGCCGCTGCGGTCTGCTCCTGGTGCACCACTTGTTTTTGCTCGATGCGATAACTTAATTGACGACCATCAGCGAGCGTTAACACCAGTGTGTCACCCACCTGCACATGGCGTAAAAAAGCAAAGTGGGTATCATTATGCGCAGCAATCACGCTGCTACCATCACTGCCTAATGGGCTCGAGGCCAAAGCATGAGCGGGGCCGAACGCCAAATTTCGGCCGCTGGCTCCAGCCAACACATAGCGCTCAAGCGCTAAGTCCGGCACACTGAGCTTTGCCACTACATGGGTATCAGCGTAATACCAGGGCGCGACAGCGGCGCCTTGGCGTATCAAGCTTTGCTGCCAAGCCCGCTCAATAAGGTGCTGAGCCAACCATGCCTTGGCTTGTACATAGCCCCCTTGAGTAAAGAGCAACAACCCCAGTGCAAACACCCCATATAGGGCGTAACGCCCTCTCTGTTTACCCATGTTGACCTCGCACTTTAAGCCAAGCGGATGCAATCACCATCAGCACCATGCCCAGTAGTACATGCCACAATGACTGACCATCAGTTTGCGCAAAGCGCATAAGACGCTGCCCCTGGGCCACAGGGTTAGGTACTTGCTCATCATGCATTGCTGGGCTTTTAGCTGGCGTTTCATCAACCGCAATAAAGGCGGTGAATGGGCTTAACAGCTGATGCTTTAGCGCTAATTCCAAGACTTGCTCACGCACCGCTTGCTGTTCATTATAAAGTAACAGTGAAGCTATTTGTTGACGCGCCCAGACTCTCGCAATGGCTTCGCTACGCTCATAATTACGCGCACTCTCATGCATTGGCATACTCAGACGTAATGGACCATGTTGCGACGTGGCGTTAATGTGAATATCTTGCTGCTGACTGTCGAGCTTAATTGCAACCATTAACGGCTCGCCAAAATAAAGATCCGGTAACGGTTTTGGCCAGTAGTCTAATTCACCACTGCGCGCCCCAGCGAGATGCAAGTCTCTCAGTGCAGGGTTGGCAAGGCGTGTTATCAATGCCTGCATTTGCGCTTGCACCTCAGAGCCATCACTAATAAAGGTGTAGCTACCACGACCCACTTGCGCAGCGCGGCGCATAAAGTAGCTATTGGGCGCACTGCCGATGCCCACCGTAAATAAACGGCTATCGCCTAATCGCGCTTTGATCAAATCAAACAGCGCTTGCTCATTACTCACGCTACCGTCGGTCAAAAACACCACCTGACGAACAAACCCCGGGTGTTGCTTAGCGTCTAGCGCGTGATGCAGCGCACCGGCTATTTCAGTGCCGCCATCGGCGTCGAGGTTATAAACAAATCGCTCAGCCTCATTGCGGTTAAACTCATTAGCCGCCACGGCACTGGGTCGGAATAAACGCGCCGTAGAGTCAAAGTCGATGATATTGAAGCTGTCATTTTCATTCATGTTGTCCAGCGCATAAAACAGTGCCTGTTTTGCCGCCTGCATGGAGCTGCCATGCATTGAGCCGGAACTGTCAATCACGAAAATGAGCTCTCGCGCTAAACGCTGCTGAGCGCTAAATTCGTCGCTCGGTGGGAGCAGCATTAACAGCCCATAATCACCACTTTGCGCTGTCTGCCTAAAGAAAGCGGCACGTGCTTTGTCGCTTTGCTCCACTTTGGCGCGCAGTACAAAATCGCGGTTCATACTTTCGTCACTCACTAAAAGCTGGTAACGACCAAAGCTAGGATTGCGAATATCCGCCTTATAATGAGGGGTGCGAATGCTGTGCAGTGCGAGGCCAAAATCGATATCTACTTGCAGCTGCAATTTCGGCTGTGTATTGGTTATTGGCTGCTGACCGGTGGCTTGTTGAACAAAGCGCGGGCTCATCCAGCCTGACGCTAACTCTGCTGCCTTACTTGCAGTCGCCCCTGCAGTCGTTTCTAGTTCAGGGCTGCTAAGCGTTGCAACCTTATCAGCCCCATCAAGACGATACTGCCTTGGGTGATAACGCGGTGTGAAGGTCATCGGCAAACGCACGCTGAGCTGGGCATCGCGTAAAGACACCATTTCTTGATACTGCAAGGTAATGCGCACTTGCTCACCGGGGCCAAGATTGGCCAGTCGCGAGGTAAACATATTGGCACGTTGCTGGTTAACTAGAGCCGCACGCTTACCGGCACGTTTAGCCGCTTGATACTGACGCTCCGCCGCTTGTTTCTCAGCAATTTTACCGACAATTTTGCGCTCTCCCACGGTCATAACCATGGCGTGTACCGCACTCTCACTGGGCAACGGAAACACATACTGAGCATTGACCGCAAACGGGTGACGATTGATAAAAGTTTGCGTTACCTCAACATGGTTAATTAACCCAGTAATACGCATTTTTGCTTGGGTATTCAGTAACACTCCGGGCGCTACATGGGCGCCATGGGCATCACTTAAGCGCAGCTGCGCTTTATTGTTTGCATGACTATCATTACTGGCTAAAGCTGGCGAACATAGAAGTAGAGAAAAAAGGCCCACAGCGAGAGCTGTGAGCACTTTGCTAGGACTACTCAACATAATCGGGTCCTCGTGATGATTGGCAAACTTAGTTTTTAGCCATTTGGCTTTGCGTCGCACCACGGGCCGTTAATGTTACGCGACGATCGAAGAAGTTAGTTTCATATTCATTGCCGTTATCGACTAGTTTCTGCTCACCATAGCCTTGAGCATAGAGTTGTTCGCCACTCACGCCTTGGTCAACAAGGTAAGCCTGCACTGCATCAGCACGACGCTGCGATAAACTCAGGTTTGCGCTTTCATCGCCCTGAACATCGGCATAGCCGTTCAAGTTCAGACTCAATTCTGGCTTACGCTTAAGGATTAAAGCGAGCTGGTCGAGCTGTTCGGCGAAATGTGGCTCGATACGCGACGAACCCGAGCGAAATTGCACCGTCATTGCCAGTAAGTTATCAATGCGCGCTTGTTCTAAGCGGTTTTGTTCATTTTCTAATGCGTCGATTTGCGCCGTCAGTGAACGGTTACGGTCTAAGGTGCTACGCAGTTGTTGGTCTGTGTCTTTATATTGACTGAGCATCACTTGTTGTGATTCAACGGTGTTCTCTGCAGCTTCTTTCTCGCCGATGATGCCGCCGATAAATGCGCCTGCGAAAGCGCCAATCGGGCCACCGACTACGGCACCAAGGGTTGCGCCCGTGCCAAGTCCCCATGCAGTTTCTGAGGCCATTTCTTTTTTCTCTTTCGCCATCGCTGGTGCAGCCATTAGGGTCGAAATAAGTGCAGTTGCAAGTAGTTGTTTTTTCATCGTCTTCATCCTTCAATACTTAATTTGGTTGGTGTATTGCAAGCAACAAAGTGGTTGGTGACTGTGCTGTCTTGCTTAGGAGTTATTAAAACAAGACACAGTGGCAACAAAGGGGAGCAAAAAAGGAAAAATGAAGGGCAATTATGGCAATAAAATGGCAAGTCTGAGCGCCAGCTTAAAATGGCAGTGAAATCACCTCTGTAGAGACGTTTTGCGGCCATAAACACCGCAGCTGATGATGAAAATAGTCGGGGCAAGCGGAAGTTGCGAAGCGTGTTTTCCCCACTTCAGAGGCCGGATTGATTGCTTGGCTAGGTAAGCACCGTTGCAGTTGCAGAGCCACCGCTTGCTCGGTGGTCAGCACATCGATGTGTGGGCCATATAGCTTTCGCAAGACAGGAGCAATAAAGGCATAGTGTGTGCAACCCATCACCAAAACATCAGCTCCTTGGTCAATCAAGGGCTGCGCATAGCTGTGCAGCAGTTGCTCCACCTTTTTGCCACTCAGTTGCAATTGCTCTATGGTGCCTGCCAGCTCAGGGCAAGGTTGGAAAATAATACGCCCCGAGCCCGTGCCTTGGCGTTGACACAATTGAATGAATCGTGGCGAAGCCACGGTATTGGGTGTTGCTAACACCCCAACCACCTTGGTTTTACTCAATGATAATGCCGGTTTCACGCCGGGCTCAACACCCACAATAGGCAGCGTGAATTGTGCTCGCAAAGTATCAATGGCTGCCATCGTCGCAGTATTGCAAGCCAAAACAATCGCACTGGCCCCATGCTCGCATAAGTAAGAAGTAATACGCGAGCACCTTGATATCACTTGCTCGGGGCTTTTGTCGCCATAGGGCATAAAGCCACTGTCCGCGACATAGTGAATATCATACTGGGGCAGCAATTGTCGCACCTGTTGGGCAATGGCAAGACCACCCACGCCAGAGTCGAAAATACCGATAGAAGAGTGGATCAAAATAGCGCGCTCAGGGTTACTAAGGCGGCCAAGTGTAGAGCCTTTATGACACAAAGCCAAGCAACAAAAACCGCTTAGTCAGGTATTTAAAGGTTACAGTTGCTTGTCTATAAAGTACTCTTCGACATCATCTTTAATATCGAGGTAATCGTCATTTTCGAGGTCGAGCACGGCTAAGGCCGACACCTCAAAGTACTGCCAATCCTGAGACGGTGAAAACCGCCGCTGTAAATGCACGAAGTTTTCCGCCATTTTCAACGTTGCCATAGTCATACGCAAAGTTTCATCTTGGCAGCTACTAAAAAAGTGGTGATCATGGTGGCGTAAAATAAGCAGGCTGGTGTCTTTTGGTAAGTTCCAGGCACTGGCCAAGTAATAGGAATATACAATAATGGTTACCCAGCACTCACCATCTGGTCCTAGTTGCAGGGCACAAAAAAGCCGAGCATGGTGCTCGGCTTCGTTAAAAACATCCCAGTTTAAAGTTGAATTACCGCATCAGTGCCTAACCCTGGGCCGTAGACAATGGCATTGAGCAGTAACCGTGCGGTGCCTTTGGTGGCGCCACGGAAGTTAGGCATATTGGCAAACATAATCACTTGGCCATTGCCCTTTTTCTCGCGCGTAAGATAGGCGGCATTACTCATTCGCTGCGCCGCTTCAGGCCACAACAAACCACTCATACGCACGTACAAGTCTTGCCCTTGCGGAATGGTCGCCCAGCCAATCATGCGCTGCTCGGCCTTACTATTTTCTTGCAGCACACCGTAGCGCACTACCGCATCAACGCCTTGCTTGGCCATAAACAAAGGCACATCACCGGCCAATACCGGCAACTGCTGATTAACCCCGTAGCTGAGCCAATGTTTTTGATCTGTGCGCCCAGCGACTATCGCCCCAGAAGGCATAAATGCAGCGCTCCAATCATGCCAGCGCTCAAGCTGCTCCTTGTTCAAAGGCTTCACATCGTCGCTTTTATCCCAAGGGAAACGCAATTGTGCAGAAACCTTGTGAGCAGTAATCAAATCAGCATTGGCGATACGCTGTTGCTTGGCTTGCCACTCGCGCATCAGCGCCAGGTCATACTCATCGGCCTTATCAAAACTCTGCTTCAGCAGCGCCACTTTCGAGAAGTCTTCTGCTGTGGCTAATTGCGCAGCCGAGTTGCCATTAACGATTAAGGTGCCGCCCTGCGCGACCCATTTGTCCAAAGCGCTAATGTGGCTTTTCGATAACTCACCATACCAACGACTAGGGACAATGATGACATTGTAGCCACGAAGATCGCTGTAAGAGAGCATCTCTTGGCTTAAATGGCTATGACGAATACCAAGCTCGGTATCAAGCATATGCCACATCGAGCCAATATCACCCGGAGCAATGCCATTTTGGCTAATAAAGGCTATTTTGGGTGCTTTCAATAACTTAAAGTTTTCGCCGCCAATATCGGGTAAGTCTCCTTTACCCAAACCTTGGTCTATGGCGATGGCAGACACGCCGACTTCCTTTGCCACCTTATCCAATAAGGCGCTCAGCTCACCGCTCTCTAGGGTGTTATCATAATTATTGACCACCACTGAGCCTCGGTTGAAGCGGGTGTTGTTAAACATGCCCGGCTTAGCCAATACGCGCACTTTTACGCCCTGCTCAAGTAAGCGCGCGGCAAAGGCCACAGAAGCATCGCTGGCACCATCAACAACATAAGCTATGGCATTATCACGTGATTGCACACCGGCTTCGCTGGGGCGCTGGTACGTGGTGAGATCATCATCAAGGTGCTCAGGTACTTCCAATGCCGGCAGGCCAAACATCATCGATACATTCCACGCGGTGGTGTCATACATAATCGAGCTGCCATCACGCAGGGTCTTTTGTCGCTCCTCCAATAGCACCGCATCATTTAACTCTGCGTCAAACTCCATGATGGTTGCCAGTAACGGCGCATCATACTGGCGATTGGGGATGACAATAGCGCCCTTAGGGATAGTCGCATCAAGCACCTGCCCGAGGTGGTTTTTTGCCTTGCGCACCTTCAGCTCTTCAGTGGTTGCATAATAATCGATGCCTTGCAAATCAAGGATATCCAACAGCTTGTGCAAGCGCGCGGTATTATCCGTCGGAAGAATAACAAAGCTGCGCTCACCATATTTTCCGTCGGGGTCAATATGCCCCAAGCGATTACTGACAAAGTCACGATACATGGCCTTGCTGTGCTGTTGCAGGGTCTTAAGGTTAGCCAAAGAGCTAATATATTGATGGTCAACAGACTCTTTGTAACTACGCACATTGCCATTTTTTAAGCGCACGCCATCTTCTGCGGTACGTGCTTGTTCATATAGAATATGTACCGTTCCTTTGTACTCGGCATAGTTGGAATAACCCGGGTAGAGGTTTTCAAACCACTCGCCGGTGTAATAAGGCCAGTTTTTATCGTCAAAAGCGCTGGCGTGATCGCCGGCAAATACCTTGCTCCATTTACGCGTACTGGTGGGAATATTCACGTTCAGCGGCTCACGCGGCGGGCCCATTAAAAAGGTATCTAAGGCACCCATTTCATGGCCATCGATCATCAGTTGCGGAAACCATTCATTGATGGCTTGTATACGGCCCTTTGATTCTGGATTTACGGCAAAGTAAAAATCGCGATTGAGGTCGAAGTAATAATGGTTAGTCCGTCCAAATGGCCATGAACCGCTGTGCAGCAGTGATTGCGTGTCAAAGTTAGGCGCGGCACTGCGACTTTCTTGCAGGCGTTTAGTAAAACGGGCGCGACCATCGGGGTTCATTAATGGGTCGACCAGTATCACCAAATCGTTTAGGAGCGATTCTATCTCTGAGTCTTGTGAGGCAAGTAATTGGTAAATAAGCGCTAAAGATGCATCGGCACCAGAAGATTCATTGCCATGGATACTGTAGGCCATCCATGCCGTACCTGGAGTCGAATCAATGAGAGTATCTATTTGTGATGATGAGAGCGCGTCCGGTTCACTGAGTTTACTAATATTCGCTTTAATTTCATCAATATTGGCCAGATTCTTTGCTGAGCTAATCATTAAATAATGCAACGGACGCCCTTCATAACTGCGGGCGTATTCAACGACTTTTGCTTTATCACTTTGCTCGGCCCACTTATTTACCAGCTCAGTAATTTGCGCTGGCGTGGCGGTGCGCTGACCCACGTCAAAGCCAAGCACTTCTTTAGCCGGGGTGATATTTTCCGCATATTGCCCTTGATGTAACGCGGGATAGTCGCCACCGGGCACCGACGTGGGTTGCATTAGCACATTGGCATGGGCACTGACCGCAAACACTGCACAGCCCCATGCAGCACTTGCTAATATCCTGTTTATCTTCATAAATTTACCTTTTTATTATGGTTTTACGTCGCTTTCACTATAGCAGCTGCAATCTAAGCCGAGCATTATTTGAGCTAAATAGCATTATGCTGCGATAACCATAAAGCGAGACAGCGCAACAGCAATTGCAGCAAACATTGGCATGATGTTTCTGTGCCACGTTATAATAAGGGCTATACACCATTGGTTTTTGTTACCCACCTAAGCGTGACAAAGGGCAATGAACCTTTGCTAAACGCGTAATTGGGGAAGCACAATCAATTTAACCAGCACTAAATTCAACCGCCTCGGTGTCGACGCACCTCTATTTTTACTCAGCGCCGGATTCATCATCTGCTTTTGCCTTTTTGCCCTGTTCGACCTCAAGACCCTATCGCAGTGGGTTGATGCCAGCTTTGCTTGGTCGGCTAAGTATTTTGGCTTGTACTGGCAGTTGTTGTTATTAGCCACCTTTATCATTGCCATCGCCACTGCCCTGGTGCCCGCAGCCAAACAGCGTATTGGCAACTTAGCGGCCCCGGAGTTTTCGTTATTCCAATGGGGAGCCATGATTATGTGTACCCTGCTCGCGGGCGGTGGTGTATTTTGGGCTGCTGGAGAGCCCATGGCTCACTTCTTATCCATGCCGCCCCAATTTGACCACGTCGCGGCGGCAACCCCAGAGGCGGTGCCCTATGCTTTGGCCCAGTCATACTTGCATTGGGGCTTTCTGGCTTGGGCCATACTCGGTAGTTTAACCACCATTATGCTGATGCATTATCACTATGATAAAGGCTTGCCTTTAGCACCACGTACTTTGCTCTACCCAGTATTTAAAGAAAAAGCCCTGAGTGGGCCCATTGCCGTTATTGCTGATGCCGTGTGTATTGTGGCTGTGGTGGCCGGTACCGTGGGGCCAATCGGCTTTTTAGGCTTACAGGTAAGCTATGGCTTGAATGCGTTATTTGCCATTCCCGATACTACGCTCACCCAAGTCAGCGTGATTGGCGTGCTCACTTTTATTTTCGTGATGTCGGCCGTCTCTGGGGTTACCAAAGGCATTCAGATACTCAGTCGTTTGAACATGTTACTTGCGCTGGTGTTACTGGCATTTATATTGGTTGCGGGAGCCACCTCATTTATTTTCACGAGCTTTTTTAGCGGCCTTATCACCCATTTTAGCCACTTTTTTGATATGGCCTTGTACCGGGGCGAGGCAGGATTATTTAATGATGCCGGCTGGCTTGGTTGGTGGACAGTGTTCTTTTGGGGTTGGTTTTTAGGATACGGCCCGATGATGGCCATTTTTATCGCACGCATTAGTCGTGGCCGCTCTATTCGCGCCATTATTATCATGCTATGTATCGTGGCTCCACTTATTACCATGTTCTGGTTTACCATCGTCGGTGGCACCGGGTTAAGCCTCGAACTAGAACAAGCCGATACTATTTCCAAAGCGTTCGCTGGGTTTAACCTTCCCGCAGCATTAATTGCCATCACTCAGGCCTTGCCGCTAGGCGGGTTAGTGTCTTTACTGTTTTTAATTCTAACCCTGACCTTTGTTGCCACTACGGGGGATTCGATGACCTATGTATTATCGGTATCGACCTCACGTTCAGAGCACCCCGCCGTGCCCATTCGAGTATTTTGGGGTATAGCCATGGGCTTGATGGGCAGTATTTTAATCATCATAGGCTCTGGCGGTATCGACAAACTGCAAGCGTTTATAGTGGTCACCGCCGTGCCAGTCTCTATTATCTTACTGCCCTCGCTATGGGATGCGCCGCGCATTGTATTTGCTCGGGCAAAAAATCCGCCACCCCATACGTAAGGGCCAGTTCAAGGTTGGGGTGTAGCAGTGAGGCGTGAATGACAGTTATCATAGTTTTGACGAACGTAAACAAAGAAAAAACACCTAATGGATCGCCTAGAAATTGGTTGTAAAAAACTAAAAAAATACGATTGTAAACAGAGATTTTTAACGCTATGAATTTTAAAGGTTTTTTACACCTTGCTCAATAAGGTATTTTTTCGTTTTTGGTAGTTCATCTAGATAACGCTTCAAGTAACTTTTGTCATCAGCCAATCGACCTATCTGCGCTAATGACATACCTTTGATATTGCCAATATTTTTAATTTTGTCTAGCAGATTTATATCTTCGGAACCCCAGTCCTTTTGTGGCGGTTTAGGCTTTAAAGCGTCAGGTAATAAACTATTTAACAAAGTTTTGTCGTTGTTATATAGGCGAAAGTATGAGGCTTCTTCAGCATTGCGGATTTGCTTTCTAGTCCAGTCAGGATGATTGGTGATAACTCCTTTCAGTTTATCAAAAGCTTCCTTAACTCGAATACGCTTGAGTAATGTTCTGCGCCACTCAGACAACCCTTTAGTGTTACTAATAATTTGTTCGACAGTACCAATACTAATATCAAAGGAGTCAGCTATGAACTGACGATGTAAACCCATCATAGCTTTTCTAATGATTGATCGTCTGACCTCAAAAGGTAAGGCTAATGAGTTACTTGTATGTTCTATATTATTGGTTTCAACTATGCGCTTGATGTAACACCGACTTTTTCCAGTCAATTTACTAATTTCGTTCAAGCTATAGTGTTGATTTGCAAACTCCGTGATTTGGTTATCTATTAAGCAGCTACTTTCATGAAGTTTTAACTCCGGTTTGTGTGCTTGCATTAAACGCTCTGGTTCGCACTGTGTGAGCCACCCTGCAAATAAAATATGTTTACAAGGGTGTTGAGCAAAGTGCGTTTTATTTCGAAGTAGCGGCCCAAGGAATTCATAGCTTGCCAGTTCAGAAGGTAACCCAAGTGAAGTGCCAAAATTAATATCAGACCAATAATTTGATATTTCTTGTTGTATACCGTTAAGGCAAAGTTGCCCACTTTTGCGCTTTAAGCCTTTTTCTGTAAGGATTTGTGCATAAATCGTCTGGTAATCAACTAAGTGCGTTTTTAATAGGGTTAGTAGCTCTACCGAAAATGTTGAAAGGCGCTGCTCCATTTCATTTCCAAATCTGCAATCAGATGTTATGTGAGTTTCTGGGTACATTAGGCTTCGATCTTTGTAACCATCTCCCATCGGCACTCCAATAAGGTAACATCCATGCTTATGACAAACTTCTATACCGGGAATTTGGTGATCTATATGCCAATAAGTAAAACCGCGCTGCTCTAAATCATCATTCATACATATAGGACAATGCTTTAAGCCATAAAAGGTAGAAATTTTCGAATGGGCTAAGACTGTTTTGACAAAAAAGGAACTGTCATTCTGGCTCAACATTGTGGCTTTCAAATCAATTGCACGTTCTGGCTGGCAGAACTTTAATAGTGGAAACATGGTTTGGTTTGTTATTACGTCATCTTGGCTTAAGCCAAAGAATTCCGAGAAAAGAGTGATATTGGCGGGAACAAACGGATGTATTCGTTTTCTCTTATTGCCGTATATTTTGTAATACAGCTTGGGTAATTTAACGGCAGACAACAAGGAATATCGCACTACCGTACTATAGGGCACCTCATCTCTAGGCAGGTCGAGGTGAAAAGGTGCCCGTTTGCTCATTTTAAAGCCACCCAGTCAATTTCATTTTTCAGCCAATAAAGTATCACCAACCAGTAAACCGGATGTTTACCTTTAGCATAGGTTTTATAGCCTAATGTACTTCCTAAAACAGTCGGTGGGTGTTTATAAACCTGACTATAGAATTTAAAAAGATATTGCAAAATACTGATTGATACTTCCGTATCAAATCTCTTTTGATGCTCCATCAAAGCTTTTTTATCTGCAAGGCTTTTGGATTCAGGCAGATCAAGTATTTTATCAACTTGTAGCTTAAGCTTGTCTGCAACACTTGGATCTGAGTTAAGCATTGAAAAAATACTTAAGACGAAATCATTCCAGTCCAACATCCAATCTGAATATTTTAGCTCACTCTGATATGCGTAAGCATGTGGTAAAGTTGCAACCCCCAATACTTGCAATACTTTGCGATCTGTTATTAATGGCGTGCGATGTTTTCCACAAAGAATAACACCCGGTATCTGATGTTCTGAGTGCCAAAAACTAAATCCGAAGTTATCTCTATCTTCTTCTTGGCAAATCGGGCAATAAGACCATGAAGCAGGTACAGCTAACTTATTTGGCTCAAAACACGCTCTGAGCTGTAATTGGTTATCTTTTTTCCACGCGCTAAAATATTCCGAACCATGTGAAAATGCCCACAATGCCAGCGGAGAATGATCTGTTACGCAAAAGTTCTTATCAAAATTTTCTTTGTAAAACTCTGATACCGCCAAGAATGTCTCATTAAAGTCATAACTTTTTAGCCTCCCACGTGCTACACCGATGGAGGCGAGACTAACTTTTATTTTTTGCCTACCAGATAGAATATGGTATCTCATAAACCAGCTAAGTAAATGTTCTCCCTCTATTAAGGGGCAATGAAAAGGTAATCTCATTTCATCGCACCTTTTTGGTTAATAGACTGCTGAGTCTTTTCTTGGCTCTTTAGTGCCTTTAGTAAATTTTTGGCGTTTTTAATGATAAGTTCATCATGTTCAGTCAGAGCATATCCGCCCAAACGTTCCAATATTTTAGTAACGACTTTTGCTGACGAGTTATTTAGCTTTTTGCCTTGTACTAACGACTTTAATTCAGATATCAGTTTTACTTTTTCTTGCGAGTCAACCTTTTGGGCGGTTTTTAAAAGGTCTCGATAGGAATTCACATCTCCAGATTTAATCGACTCTATAGCGGCTTTAATTAGCTGAGATCCTTCATTAAAGGCTTTACGAAATGCTGAAATTCCCAGAGTTTCTCTACCCGTCTCTTTATGTGGCTTTTCCATAGCCATAATTTGAGCCTGAACAAACAAAAAATTGAGAACGAATAAGTTACCTTGAGTTTTGTCATGAATTTCATCAAACAATTTCTCATCTACAATTTCTGTTTTTCCATCCTTAACTTCGAATAATTTTGTAGGGGAATTCACAAATTGATATTTCCACAAACTGCGAACTAACAACTTCCAAGTGGTGCTGTTTTTTTCAAAGCGAGTTAAATACCTGTCACCTGCTGAAGTTAACCGTCTGGATGCGGTGAATGTAGCGCTTAAGAATTCAGTGCTTTCTGGGGTGCCGACCAACACTAGACCAACCCCTATATCATCCGTTAAATTACTAAAGAAATTTAATAGAATGTCATCTCCACCAGATCTCGCAACACTAAGGTTTTGAAGTTCATCAATGACAAGCAGGCCCAACTTGTAAGTTTCAATGATTGTCTTAAAGGCATCCATATAATCTTTAACTTGCCCTCCCTTGGTATCTGCTTCAAAGGTAGTTCCAAGATATTTATCAACCTCACATAAAAAACTGTCGGCTAAGCTTTTTCGAGACGCATCGTGTGGGATTTTTAGCTTAATCCAAAGTATCTGAGCTTGTTCAAAGTTTTGTCCTTTAAACTCACTATGCATAAAACCTTGCGGGAAACAGTCTAAAATGCGATTAATCATCGTAGTTTTACCAAAACCAGAATCAGCCGTAAGGGTAAAGCTTTCACCTGAAGTTCTTTTCCATCGTTTATCAATTTTCGCCTTATGCAAAGCGATATCGTAATGTCTTCTCACTTCCTTTGGTTCAAATGAACTACGATTAACATAAGCATTAAACATCATTCGCTCTAAAATCTTATAGATATCGTAAAAATGCTTTGTTGGTGTAACTAGGTCGAATACTTCACAGACTTTTTTACACCTGTCGGGTGTTGACATTTCACGGTAACTTGAATGAAATTCAGGACGATATGTCACCATCATTTGAAAATCTTTTTGATCAAGCACTGGCGGCAAAGCCAAGATAAACGGATTATTATGGTAAGATTCATCGATATCCCAATTATACGCAGCATCATAAAATGTCAGGTTGGGATTAATCTTCATCATTGAGCATCTCCTCTAATAGTGCGCTGTATTCATCATCCTCGTCCTCTATACAGTCGGTTTCATAAGTTAATGCTATTGTCGGTTCAACGTCCGCTATTGGCTGTTCTTCAATCACACTATTAAGCCTATCTGTTTCAAAAGCATCAGCACTTAAAGCGAGTACTTCAGAGGCTTCAGCTCTAGTATCAAGTTCAGGAGTCAATTCACCATTTTTAATATCTTCGGCCTTGGCAAGTTTTGAGTTATTAACAACCCCTTGTATAGCCTGTGAGGAGTTACTCACTTCCTCTGACACTTCAATATTGTGAAGTTGCTCCAAAGCAAGCCAGTGGTTTTTTGCATCTTTAATTTCGTCCAAGCTCATATTTTCGAAACCACGATGATCTGAGTGTAGCTTTCCTACTACTAGCTCCCCTTTAAATTCAATAAGAATGCGGCTCATATTTCCACGAAAGTAACGGCATTTTAAAGTTTTATGAATTTGACCTTTGAGAGTAGGTTTGTCTTGGAAGCCTGATTTACTGATCACTTCGCAGCGATAGTTGACCCCTTTGTCTTGAAGGTGAAGATGTGTCTTATGAACAGTTAAAACTCCAACCTCTAACAAATTCAGATAGATTTCTCTTTCGCTATGGTCACGCATAAAATAACCGCGATTTTCTTCTCCCCATAACCAATAGTCTCGACAAACTGATTTAACTCCTTCAAAGCGGGCCTGTTGCTCCATTGGGTAGTCCTTTTTCCAAGTTGCGTTGTTGTGTTTTATGGCAAATATAATAAGGATCTTTTTTAATTCATAAGGTGTTAAACTAGCCGTTTGTTGAGGAATATTTCGGTTTCGACCTTTTAGATTTTTGTATTTAAATCCCGGAATTTTTTCATTGCGAGCCATTGCATGGATCATATGAAATGACGATTCAACTAATCCTTTATCATCACCTTGATAAGCACGCGCATATAGCACATTAATTCCCATATGAGCGGTAACAGATTCACTTAGTTTGTTTTGAAATTCTTCGTTATCGACTAACAAAAACATTGGGCTACCTGACTCTACCCAATCATCCTCTTCGATTGTTAGACCGCACTCTTTTGCGTAAGCCACTTTATTGCGAATAGCATGAAATAGAGCAAGTCGAGCTTCTGACCATGATGCGGGACCAATACCTACGTGAATACCACAAATCGATCGAGTATAAACATCACGTATCACGTAAAGTGTTGCTACTTTGATTAGCACTCGTCTGTCATAAGGCGCAACCAACTCTATATCAATTGGGGTGCTATCTAGTTGCCACACGTGATTCGGTCCAAGCGTGTTCGGAGCTGCATCACCTTTGCGCCCAGCAAAGTTTGATTTGTGCTCTGAATGTCCTCTACGAATGGCTTGTATTTGTTTTCTCGTTAAACCAAGTACCAACGGCATCCAGTCTCTAAATTGCCACTCGCTGATAATATCGTTTGGGTCCTTATGCTTCTCGATTTTATATGTACCGTCAGGTAATAAGTATCTCTCCTCGTAATAAAAATCGTCTTTTAAATGCACGTAACATTTAGCAAGAGATAGTCGTTCTTTAGATAAATAGTATTTTTTAGCTATTCGTTTGATGAAAATTTTATCTTGTTCATCGACAGATTTGCCGTTTATCCCATGCTTTGCTGAAGCTCGTTTTCGACCAACTTTTCTCCCCCCACTTTTACTGGCACTTGAATGTCGTCCCCTCCTTGAAATCAGGGCATTCTTATTCCTACCGCCTCTAAAGAATTCATTTAAATAGCGCTGCGCATTGGTTTGTGTTGTGCAGTGTTGCTTAACTATTTTTGCAATTAGGCCCATGCCGTGAGTTGGATAAAATAATTCATCTTCCAAGGCTAATAAATCAAGAACAATGGCATATCTTCTGTCTCTTTCTACAGTTGAGGGGTATGGTTTTCCGTCTTTATCAATTAATTCCTCTTCAGGTATATTTCTAAATGCTTCCAGTTCAATCGAACCGACTTCTATATCACCATCATTAATTTGCTGATTAACTTCGTCAATTTTGTATTTAAATGGCTTTCGATCTGGGTATTTGGTCGCATTTTCACCAATTGTGATATAAGGCAAAACAAAAACATCACCTCGATTGACAAAGATTTCCACAACAACAACCGTTTCTGAGATAATTACAGAGTCACTGTCTGGGTTAGGGATAAGTAAAGAGCTGCGCTTAAACATAACACTCCACCCCTAACTGGTAAGGTGTAAGTTCAGGCAATAACGGAGTTTCAGGATCTGAAATTAAATGTTTAACCCAAAAGCCATGCTGCATCAAAGTAAAAGACTCTCGGAAGTTTATATTTAGGTACTCTGCTGCCTGCTTAATTAATTTCGAAAGCGGCTTATGCGGATATTTAGATAATTGACTAGAGAAAAAGCCTAACCATTGTGAATAAATAGCATTAAGTTTTTCATTTAATCTCGCCCCTCGTAATACTCTGATCGTGTTACGAGTTTCCTCAGTCTTAATTTCTGTATCTAATGCAAGGATATATTCATATTTTTCAGATTCTGCTATCGCTTTTTCCAAAATCAACTTTTGTTGAGTTCGATCATCTTCTAAATCATCGGCAGACTTCACACTTACAACTCGATGATTCCCAGATGTTAAAGTGCAGAAAAAATCGAAAGTGATCACTGCATCTAATGATGACCATTTATATTTGGGATGGCGGATATTTAATTTCTTGGCAAAAGACTTTGACTTATCGAGATTTGTATAAGCATATTGCTCTTTAATATCAGTAATATCTGGATCTCGCAGTAAGTCGAGAAGTTTAAAGCTCTCGTTTAAAGATAAACAGTGATAAATTCTTCCCTTGATCTTAGTACATGCAATTCGACCTCTAACCCCCATAGAACTGAAGTCTTGCGTTCTGATATAGGGAACGTAATTTCCCGTGATTAACCCCCTTTCAAATTGTTTAATGTGCTTGTCTCTTAAAGACTCGGTAACACCGATCCTTTTCTTTCCCATACTCATAAATGTATGCCTTCTAATTTTTGTAAATGTTTACTCTTTCATGGACATCTACCTGCTCTTTCACACCTCCCACTCCTGTAGTGGGCTAATGGACAAATTGAATTTTTGATCGAATATTTGAAACTGTCAATATTTTAATCCCACTTTTGTAGTGGGTTATGTTATCTTTGTCAGAATATATATAGGAATTGATATCAATGAAGCTTGGTGAAATTGCAGAAATTAGGAGCGGAAGAACCTTTAAAAATGGGGTTCCAGAGTCAGATGCTCCTACCCATTCAGTTATACAGTTACGCGATTTTGATAAAGATGAAGATCAGAGGCCGATAAAATGGGATCAGCTAAATAAAACAGATCTTTCCAATAGTAAAGTTGATAGCTCTCTAAAGGTTGATGATATTTTAATCGTTGCAAAAGGGCCTATAAAAAAAGCGATATATTTAAGCTCTGTACCTAAAAATATTGTTGCTAACCAGCATTTTTTTATTATTAGTGCCAAAGCTAACAGCACGTTATCGCAGCAATTTTTAGCGTATTATCTTAATAGTTCTGATACGCAGCGTTGGATGTTGGATAATAGTAGTGGCAGCTATCAAAGTACGCTGAGTAAAAAAACATTGTCAGAACTCCCTATTCCTAACGTTAGTGATAGTGAACAGAAACTGATTGTTGAAGCCGCAGACAGCGTTAGAACAGAAATACAACTACATCAATTATTAATAAAAGGCAGGCAGCAAGAAATGGATGCTGTATTTGTCAATCTTTGGAAAAACCTCTCATGATCAAATTAGAAGCTCTAGTTAGAGATATCGTAGAGTCATACAATCATGCAGGGTTCATTAATGATACAGAGCTAGAGCGAAAATTTTTCCTCTCATTTTTAACTATCTGTTTCATTAACCGTGTGCAAAATGGATACTACCAAGAGCAAGTAGAACTGCTATTTAATATTGTTGATAGCAATGATCTAATTGCGGTACTAGAAGTTGAATTTCACAATGAACTTCATGCCTCACTATATGCTGAAGTCGTCAATACGGCACTAGGACTATCAGACTTAACCTCATTGTTTAAGATGACAGATAAGCTAGCGTTTTTACTGGAACCTAAGGCCCTTCATAGTTTCAAGAGATACGAGTTAACCGTTATTTATGACCGTGTTTTACAACGCCTGCAATTGATGAATGCTGAAGATAGGTTGTCAAAAAGTTTTAGTTACCAAGAACCTCCGTTTGATTTTTCAGAGTTAATATCTTTATTGGCAAATATGGATAAGCCGCACCATGCATACGATCCATTTGCTACTACTGGGGAGTCCTCTGTTTCATATGTTGTTAATAATACTAATGTATCAATAACAACAGAATCAGTTTTACAAACAAGTAAATATATTCACGATAAACTTTTAATCGCAGGGGCGGAAAATATAGATGCAAAACATTCATTTGCGCTGTCACCAGTTGCCAACGTGAAACAGGAAAGTTTTGATGTAGCCTATACCTTGTTTCAGCCTACCGAAACAGAAGGTGTTAGAGAGCATGAAATTAAGGAAAGATATAAAAAGGAATTCTTAGATAAACGTGTTGATTCAAATACTATTTTTGATAAGTACCGTGAGCATGGATTTATCCAACACATCATATGGTCGCTAAAAAAAGATGGTATTGGTTTTGTCGTATTGGGAAAGGGACCACTTCATCGTCAAGCAGAAAGTAATGCACGAAATTTGCTACTAGATGGTAATTTCGTAGATGCTGTTATTCAGTTACCTCCAAAGCTAATAACCTCCAGAACAGTTCCCTTATACGTTCTAGTTCTGAGAAAAAATAGGGGGAACAATACTAAAATAAAATTTATTGATGCCAGTTCGTTTTGTGAATTTAATGGCAAATACAATAACCTCAATGACTTAAAGCGTTTAGCTGACATTTACCACTCTGGCACTTCAGAGCCGAATATGTTTACTGAAGTTGATATTAGCAATATTGATCGAAACTCAGCGCAGTTATCAGTTTCAAGATACGTATCAAGTGAGAAAGCTTCTTATGAGCAAATTGATACTGACATAATTCGGCAAGAGTTAGCTAAACAGCAAAAACTAACTGACCACTTACTGTCGAAATTATAAAACAAAAAGCCAGCGGTCAGTGGCTGACGGCTGGCTTTTTACCCACCCTATCCCTTAATTACATGTTATGTTTCGGCTGATCAGCAGTGCCTTTGGCCTAGCTTTTTTCAAAGCAATAACAATGTACTCCTAAAATTGTTTGAATAGCGCTATGGTAGCGAACTGGCTAGCCATAGGGCTTACCCAAGCGGATGCTTCAAACATTGTGGTTTCCCACATATTTTGGCTTTAAGGTGCCAAGCCCTTTCTTTGGGTTCTTTAATACCTTACCAAACGGCAGGATATTCAACAATTCCATCAATGTGAAATCCGTGGTTTAGCAGTGATTGACGCATAATGAAAGGTAACGTGTTTGCATCACTGGGGTATTCCGCTAACGTTTTTTCTGCATATTTATCAATTACAAGAAGTAGTTCTGCAAGCTCGTATTGCTCAGAGACAATTGCGCCCCAAATAGCATCTTCTACCGTTGACTCAAGCTCTTCATTGCTATGTTGAAACACTAATCGACTTTGATAAACAGCCCTGAATTTGTTGTTACCTTGGTGATGAATGGTAAGTTTATGTTGAGGGATTTTCTTTTCTAATTTATGACTAACTCTTCTCGCATCATAGAAGGCTTGGTTCAAAATAACTTTGCCTTCAACCTTGTGGAATATTTTGGTCTTGCTCTCAGAATCAATATTCCAATAAACCTTAAAGGAATTCCGTCTTAGCTTATGACCATATTGTTCTAGCAAAGGCTTAAGTTGCTGCTCTGTTCCTTGATCTATACCTTTGTACCAGTGGCTAACAATAGATTGATGGGTTCGACATGCTTTAGCAATTTCTGTTTGAGTCCATCCATCATTAATTGCCAATCTAACGAGTTGTTTCGTTTGTTTGAATTTTCGCTTTTTCTTTTTACTGTTAGTTGTTTCCATACTTACCCTTAAAAGGTGGCAGGTAATGTCAGCCTGCCACTTTATATCCCATTATTTTTTTTGGTTGGGATTCATTTGCTTACCACGATTACCCTGTACCTTATCATACGCTTGGTTAGTACCTGTAGTGCCTTTGTTACCGTTACCTTGATTTGTTTTATGGTTGTTTTGTTGATTAGACATCATGTTCTCCTGTTTATGTGATTGCCTAAATCAATCTTATGTACCCTTGGGAAAATAAAAATTGATAGTTTGATGATAAAACGTGATATCTCATGATAATTAACAGATTGGGGTAAATTGATAAGCCAATTTCTTGTTATTTCCTCAATTTTCTCATATTGTAACTAAGTTCATTATTGAGATAGTCCAATGACAGACGAAATACTTACTATTCAAGAGGTTGCTACATACCTCAAGTTGAATGAAAAAACGGCTTATCGCCTTGCAAGCGAAGGCAAACTGCCCGGATTTAAAGTGGGTGGCTCATGGCGCTTTAAGCGAGATGATTTAGAGAAGTGGATTGAAGAACAAAAACAATAAGGATATTGCGTGATACCCAATTACCAACAATTTATGCGTCCATTTTTACAAATTGCTAACGATGCAAATGGCAATGAAGTAAAGCTGCGTGATGTTATTAATCAACTAGCAGATCAATTTGACTTAACTGAAGAGGAAAGGTCTGAAACCTTGCCGAGTGGTCGTCAAAGCACTCTAGATAACCGAGTTGGTTGGGCACGTACTTATTTAACAAAAGCGGGTTTATTAGAAGTGACTCGCAGAGCACACTTTGTTATTACCCCTCGTGGTAAAGAAGCTTTATCTGAAAATGTGGATATTAATAACGAATATCTGAAAAAATTTGATGAGTTCATCGCTTTTAAACAAAAAAGCAATGATGAAGCTGGTAAAGAAGTTGAGTCTGGTTTTACGAAGCAAGAAGAGGTTTCAACACCCGATGAAATCTTGAGATCCGCATATAAAAAAGTTAATGAAGCACTTGCTCAAGAAATCCTAGAACGTACCCGTAAAGTAACCCCCGATTTTTTTGAAGACTTACTCATCGAACTACTAATCGCTATGGGGTATGGAGGTGCTGGTGAAGGTGCAGCTCATGCGCTAGGTAAATCAGGAGACAATGGTGTTGATGGTGTTATTGACCAAGATCCATTAGGTGTCGACCAAATATATATTCAAGCTAAGCGTTATGCCGAAGGCAATAACGTTGGTGCAGGTGATATCAGAGACTTTTTTGGAGCACTAAACCTTAAACGTGCGCAAAAAGGTATTTTTATCACAACCTCAGAATTCACATCATCAGCACAAGAAACAGCAAACAATCTAGGCACTCGCATCGTCTTAATTAATGGTAAAGAGCTAGCCAAACTCATGCTGCGCTACAACATTGGTAGTCGAGATGAAGATGTATTGCATATCAAAAAGTTAGATGAAGACTTTTTTGAAATTTAAATAAGCTACAAAGAATTTAAAAGAGTGGTGGTATTCCAGCACAGCTCACTTAAAGAGAATTATTGAAAACATGAAACATAAACTGACATTAACTAGATTAGAAAGCCTGCTATTTAAAGCTTGTGACATATTACGTGGCAAAATGGATGCCTCAGAATACAAAGAATACATTTTTGGTATGTTGTTCTTAAAGCGCATGTCTGATCAATTTGAAGCAGATAAAGCCGCCATCCGCGCCCGTTTAGAGAAAGAAGGAAAGTCAGACGCTGCAATTGAAAAGCTTGTTTCTCTGCCTTCTCAATTTGATTATTTTGTCCCAGAAGCAGCATCATGGTCAACGATTAAGCACGTTAAGAAAAACGTGGGAACTGAGCTAAATAAAGCACTTGCCGCTCTTGAAGATGCCAATATTAAAAAGGGTCTTGAAGATGTACTAAAGCATATTAACTTCAACAAAAAAGTTGGTAAAAAACCAATGGAAGATAAGGTGCTAATTGATTTCATTCAGCACTTTGACCAAAAAGATTTTACGTTAACCAATGAATGCTTCGAGTTTCCTGATTTACTAGGTGCAGCCTACGAATACTTAATTAAGTTCTTTGCCGATAGCGCAGGTAAAAAAGGTGGTGAATTCTATACGCCTTCTGAGGTGGTTCGCTTGTTAGTTGAATTACTCCAGCCCGGTGAGGGAATGGAAATATACGACCCCACGGTGGGTAGTGGCGGTATGCTCATCCAAAGCAAGAAGTACGTTGAAGAAACGGGTGGTGACGTAAACAAGATAGATTTATTCGGTCAAGAAGACAGCGGCACCACATGGTCTATTTGTAAAATGAATATGATTCTGCACGGTGTGGGTGGTGCAAATATTCAAAATGAAGACACTCTTGCCAAACCCCAGCATATTGACGCGAATGGCGAAATCCGCACTTATTCAAGGGTTATCGCGAACCCCCCGTTTTCGCAAAACTACAGTCGTGATGGCATGACACATCAAAGCCGATTCCACACATGGCTTCCTGAGGGTGGTAAAAAAGCTGATTTCATGTTTGTTCAACACATGCTGGCTTCCCTCAAACAAGACGGCAAGATGGCAGTGGTAATGCCACATGGTGTGTTGTTCCGTGGTGGTGAAGAGAAAACATGTCGCCAAAAGTTTATTGAAGAAGGGATCTTAGAGGCGGTTATTGGTTTACCACAAGGTTTATTCTATGGAACGGGTATCCCTGCTTGTGTCCTAGTATTTAACAAGGCTAATGCGGCTAATCGCGAACATGTTGTATTTATCAATGCGGATCGCGAATACAAAGAAGGTAAAAACCAAAACAGCCTTCGTCCAGAAGACATTGAAAAGATCACCCATGTATATGCATCACTTACATCAGATACTGATAACCAAGTTGAAAAGTACGCACGAGCAGTGCCTGTTAGTGAACTTGAACGAGAAGAATTCAATTTAAATATTAGACGTTATGTTGATAACAGCCCAGCACCAGAGCCTCATGATGTAAAAGCACATTTAAACGGTGGTGTACCTGCTGATGAAGTTAACAGCCTTGAATCTCACTGGCAAAATTATGCCAAATTAAAAGAAGCATTGTTTACTTCAGGCCACCCTAAACAAAAAGGTGGCGACTACTACTCTTTTGCTCCGGCTATTGAAAGCAAAGCCGACATTAAAACAACTATAGAAAACCATCCTCAACTTATTGCTAAGCATGATGCTTTTTATGCGCAGCTAGATAATTGGTGGAGTACGCACTTTGTTCCGCAATTCCATAAACTCGGTGATGAAAAATTAGGCTCAAAAGGTGTTTTCGCGTTAAGACGCGAAGCCCTAAACAGCATTGTTGATGCCTTATTGCCTGAAAACTTGCTATCCATTTATCAAGTGCGAGGTGCAATGGCTAATGACTTTAAACAGCATGAAGCGGATCTTAAATCTATTGCCAACTCAGGTTGGAATGCTGAACTTATTCCAGACGAAGAAATTCTTGAATCTCAATTCCCAGAGGTATTAGCAAACCTGAAAAAAGACGCTGCCAGAATTACAGAGTTGGAAGCATTGTTTGCTGCGGTAAATGAGTCTACTGAAGATGACAGTGATGAAACAGAAGGAGAGTATGAATCAGGCGCATTGCCAAAAGCTCAGGTGAAAGCACTTAAAGATGCGAAAAAAGAAAACAATGGGCAACTTCGTGATTTAAAGAAAGAGCTAAAGTTTGCCAAAAAAGAAGACTCTGCGAGTGCCCAAATTCGTAAAGAACAGCTTGAAGCGAGCATTGAAAAGCTAACCTCAGCAAATGCTGAGATAGACGCAAAGTTGGAACGACACACCACACTTGAAAAAGAGCTAAAAGAGCTAAAAGCTGGCATTAAAGAAGCAGAAAAGAAAAAAGAAGATCTTGTTGAAGCTGCACGTGAAAAAATCACGCCAGAAGAAGCTAAGGCTCTTATTGAGGCACGCTTTAAACAGCAGATGGTTGATAGTTATGCACACTACCTTCGCCAACTAAGGACACAACTAATTAAAGCGGTTGAAAACCTTCATAATAAATATGCAATAACAGCTAAGGATATTCTTGCTGAACGTGAACAGCAGACTAACTTACTCAATGAGTTTTTGGTGGAGTTAGGTTATGAAAGCTAATCAGGCTGATGGTTGGACTACTAAAACTTTATCTGATCTTGCGACCATTAACATGGGGCAATCTCCCGACTCTACAACTTATAATGAGTTAGGTATTGGTCTCCCATTTTTACAAGGATGTGGAGACTTTGGCAAGAATCACCCCGAAACGAATAGTTATTGTTCTTCTCCTTCTAAACAGTCTAAGGTTGGGAATATATTAATAAGTGTTCGAGCACCAGTAGGTGACATGAATACTTCTGACAAAGAGTATTGTATAGGTCGAGGGTTGGCTGCAATTGCAGGAACACACGTTGAAAGCTCTTACTTAAGATACTCTATAGAACAACACATAGCTTGGTTAAAACGAAGAGGACAAGGCTCTACATTTGAAGCAATCGGTTCTAGAGATCTTAATGGCTTCCCAGTTCCGATACCTAAATCCAGTGAAGTAAGGAATAAAATAACATCAATATTAACCACGGTTGATAACCTTATTGACCAGACCCAAAACCTAATCGACAAATACACAGCCGTTAAACAAGGCATGATGGCTGATTTATTCTCTCGTGGTATCGATTTGACTGGCACGCCAGAAACCAACAAAAACTATGGTCAATTGCGCCCAAACTATGAAGAAGCGCCAGACCTATATCAAGAAACAGAGTTTGGTTGGATTCCTAAAGATTGGAGTTTGCGCACAGTAGATGAAGTTGCTGATGTCACGAAACTGGCTGGTTTTGAGTTTACTCTTCACTTTAATTACGTTGAACGTGGAGAAATCATAGCTCTAAGAGCATTAAATATAAAAAACGAAAAAATAGACCTTACAAATATTCAAAGAATCTACAAAAGAGTTTCGGACAAACTCCCACGATCAAAGTTATATATAGGGGATATAGTATTTACATATATTGGAGCATACATAGGTGATGCCGTCATAATTGATGAAAATGACAAATATCATCTAGCCCCTAACATTTGCTTAATTAGGCCAAATCAAAAAAAGAGCGCATTTTTCTTATTCAAGCAACTAAGAAATGAGACTTTATACAGGCAAATGATGAGCAAAACGGTAACAACTGCCACACCTAGCTTAACTATGACGCAAATAAGAACCTTAAAATTAGTTTGGCCAGAACTAACAGAGCAAATTGCCATCGAAGCGCGTCTAAAGAGCACGGATAAGCAATTGGATAATTTAAGTATTGAATTAAAAAAGTACCAAAAAATTAAAAAGGGCCTGATGCAAGATTTGCTAACAGGAAAAGTAAAGGTAGATTAATGGCGGCTTTACGACCAGAACCTAAGTTACCAGATGAAATAATCGAGGCTGCGAAAGCGGGTAATTTGGTCTTATTTATAGGCGCAGGTATATCTAGAATGGCTGGTCACCCATCATGGGATGGCTTTGCCGATGCTGTGGTAAATCAGCTTGTTAAAAACGAAGTTATAGATCACCATGAAAAGTCATTAATTAATGCTCTCCCTGACCCAAGGAAACGTTTGTCCATTGCCAAAATTTTAGATGAGGATAATGGCGCAAAAGTTGACTACAAAAAAATATTTGAATTAGCTGAACCTTGGTGTGATGTCTATGACTTTATAAACAAATATGATTGTACCTTTGTAACTACAAACTACGATAAGCTGATTAAGCCAACAATATCTCAAGGTAAACCAGAAACCAGTTGGCGTAGCTTCAAACGTAATGATTTATTAAATGCAAAACTAGATACAAGAGGCGCGGTGATTCACCTGCATGGATGTGTAGATGACCCGTCCAGTATGATTGTAACAACAAAGGATTACTTGGAGCATTATGTCTCCGATGAAGTTCCTAAGTTCCTCACCCATCTTTTTTCTACTAAAGTCGTTTTATTTCTTGGTTATGGATTGGAAGAAACTGAAATACTTGAATATGTATTGAAGTCTAGTAACCAGAAAGAAGAACCTCAGAAGCGACTGTTTATACTACAAGGCTTCTTCAATGCAGAAGAGCCGTTATTTAACAAATTGAAAGCTTACTATGAGCAATCATTTAATGCACAACTGATCGTTTTTCCACGGGATCATGAAGATTATGCACAACAGCAAGCCATTATCAAAAAGTGGTGCGATGAACTTGAGTTTAAAGACTTAGCCCTTGCTGACAAGTTAGCTGCGTTAGAGGCAGATCTGGATGAGTAACGAATTAAGTGCGAAGCAGCGAAGTGCTTTACAGAGGGTAATAGATGACCCGGCTTTACAACCTTGGCTTTTTAAAAAAGTAGATAGCCTAATATGGTTTGATGCATTTAAAGATAGCGGCCTATTTTCACCAGAACTAAACCCTGTGCCATTTAAGACGGCTGATAACACTTTTCAAATTCCTTCATGGCCCATCACTGAATATCTTGTTTCGTCATCTCTTAAATTAAGAGAAGAAAATGATGTCGTAATGGCACGAAAATATTTAAGCCTGCTAAAAGAAGTGACTCAATACGCTATGGCAAACGAGCGTTCTAACTACAGGACATGGTGGCAATTCAGTAAGGTTCTTAGAAATATACCATTAGAGGTTATTAACCTTGACGATCTTGGCTGTGTTAGCGACTGGCTAAATGATAAATTTGACCGCTATCTTGTTAATGAAGAAATTAGTGAATGGATGTTAGAGCTGATTGATATTAATACTGAACAGTCGGTTTCATTCGCCATATTTCTGTTAGACAAGTTATTTGCAATTCACAGCGTTGAAGGAAGATATGCAGACAAAAAACATGAAGCTGTATTGGGCTTTGATGACTATCAAGCAAAAAAGTTTGTCGAAGAGAATGCTTCTGCACTTGGTGAAAAGTTAGGATTACTCGCAGTAAACTTATGTGAGCAAAAGCTCAAAGAAGTTCTCGATATTAATCGAAATGATAAATGGTCGAATGTTTGGCGTAACGCAATACCTGAGCATAAGCAAAACAGCAGACACAATGACGCTGATGATATTGTTCTAAAGCTTTTTAGAGACACTTTGTTAGGTTACGTAAAAAAAGATTCTGATAACAACGCTAGTGAAAAACTCACAGAGTTAATCAATTGTGACTACCAAACGATTAAACGTGTCGCTATTTATGTTGCTAGTGAATGTTTTGAAAAACTTGAACAGCAAGTAGTAACTTTAGTTATTCAGCCAAATCATTTTAACGATAAGTATCGCCATGAGCTTTGGCATTTTATCCACAAGAATTTTTCTTCACTGCAACCAGAGCAGCAACAATCAGTTATTGCAGCGATAGAATCATTAAATGTAACGGATGAAGAAACTGGAGTGCTATTAGACAAACCAACTGCTTACAAGCAGTCAAATTGGTTTGCTGCAATCAAAGATGAAAATGGAGTGACGAAAGCGAAGTATCAAGCTTGTGTTGATATTACAGGTGTGGAGCCAGACCATCCCGACTTTTCATGTTATATGAGCGGTGGTGCTGCGGTAGATGTATCTCCACTCTCTGTTTCTGAACTTGCTGTTATGCTTGAAGACATTGATTCGTTGATAGGTTTCTTAAACGAGTATAAAGAAGTTGGACACTTCAATGAACCGGGCATTGAGGGTTTAGTTAATACTTTTAAAGAGCTAGTTTTACTCGATAGTTGTGAAATCCTTAATAACTTGGATGCATTCATTGAGCTTAAACCACATTATCTAGACAAAATATTCTCTGCTTATTCCAAGTTATGGACAGATAAAGCACAGCGACCGTGGAACGAGCTTTGGCCTAAAATTATTAACTTTGCTGCTAAATTGTTCAATAAAGATACTTTTTGGAATTCTGTTGATAATACCGATTCAGGCCCGTTTATTGGTGACAAACACTGGGTGATCAGTTCATATTGTCGATTAGTTGAGTCAGGATGTGAAAAGGATGAACACGCTTTTAGTCTTGAGTTAACACACGATGTTAAAAATACGCTTGAACTAATTCTAAACAAAACATCTGGTGAAGATTTTAATGATGACTCTGATGCTGTATCTATCGCTATTAATAGTCCAAGGGGTCGCTGCCTAGAGGCTTACGTTAAATTAGCTCTATACCAATGCAGAAATGTTGGTAAAGATTCTGAAGAGCACAAAGAAATATGGGTTGGCTATCAGCCAACTTTCGAAAATGAACTGAATAAGCCAGATATTGCTGGTGAATATGAGTTTATTACGATTCTATTAATGTATGTGCGTAACTTTCTTTATCTTTCTAAAGACTGGACTGTGCAAAATATTGAGCAAATGTTTGGTGAAACAAACTCTCTTCAATGGCGATGCGCTTTACAAGCCTATTCATATGTAGGTTGGTTAATTCCTGAAATTCATACTCATTTTAAAGAAAAAAAATATTATCCGGCACTGCTAGATGATGAAAGCCTGTCAGATACGGTTAAAGGTCGTTATATAGAATATGCATGTATTGCATATCTTCAAAAAAGAGATCAACTGGATGATGAAAGCTTACTGGCACTTCTGTTAGTTAGACAAAAAGAAAGTGAGTTAAGCAAAGTTGTTTGGTTTTTATGGTCTATAAGAGACCAAAATGTAGAAAAGACCAAAGAGTTAGTATTTGCTTTATGGCCTGATTTAGTTGATCTAATAAATCAACAAGATTCTGATAAAAAGCCTTTGGCATCCAAGCTAGCTTTGTGGGCGGAATACATTGAAGAGCTGACAGTTGATACTAAATCTTGGTTGATGGCTGTAGCTCCTTATATTAATGACGACCACAATGGTATGTCGTTTATGCAAGAAATGGCGAGGTTGAGTGAAGGCTATGCCAGTGATGTTGCGGATATTTGGATAGAAACATTGTCAAAGCCATTTTATATGTATGAGCTTGACCCTTTAGAAACAATATTTAAGAATTTAATTTCGTTAGGTCAGGAAGGGCAGGCAATTGCAAAAGAAATTGCTGACATTTATATAAAGAACCATGACGAGCCAGTCGTAGCACTGTATCAAAGGATTATTAGAGGATAGGTATGTCTGAATATCAATTTGTAGAAAAGCCATTATTGAATCAACTGGCTGCTATGGAATGGCTGATTATAGAGCATCCGCAAAATGTTATTCCTACAAATCCTGAAATTAGCCTCCGAGATAACTTTAGAGAAATTGTAATCAAGCAGGAATTCATAAAGGCTATAAGCACGCTCAACACTATTGATGGTCAATGTTGGTTAACTGACGCTCAATTAGATGGCCTTTATGAAGACTTCACTGATTTTGGTGTAAAGAACCTGCTTGAAAACAATCAAGAGTTTATGGAGCGAATCAAAAAATGGCAGGTAGACGAGAACACCGTAACAGGTGAGCAGAACCCTACGGTTAACATTATTGATTTTGATAATTGGAAGGCCAACCGATTTGTTGCAATAAATCAGTTTCGTATTGATACCCCTGCTGGCGTTAAAGAGTGCATCATTCCTGATGTTGTATTGTTTGTTAACGGCCTTCCGCTGGTTGTTATTGAATGTAAAGATGTAAATAGCTTTACATCAGACCCAATGAATCAAGCAATAGAGCAATTAAGGCGATATGCCGATCTAAGGGAGCCTGAAGGCTCTCAACTGATTGAAGGGGAAGAAAAGCTTTTTTATACCAATCAATTAATGGTTGGCACATATGGTGACAACGCCAAGTTCGGTACAGTTACATCAACAGAAGAGTATTATTTTAATTGGAAGACAATTTACCCAGATGATACTCCTTATGTGGACCCTGCAACTGGGAAGCATCGTAAACAAGAAACCCTTGTTCAAGGTATGTTGCACCCAAGAAACCTGATAGACATTACGAATAACTTTACATTATTCATGGATGCAGGAAAGCAACGCATAAAGGTTGTTGCTCGTTATCAACAATATCGTGCTGTTAATAAGATTATTCAACGAATTAGAACTGGCGAGACAAGTGATGAACGCTCTGGTGTCGTTTGGCATACACAAGGTAGCGGCAAGTCTTTAACAATGGTCTTTTTAGTGCGCAAAATGCGAAGCACTGAAGATTTGCATGAATACAAAATTTTGATGGTCAATGACCGTAAAGATTTAGACGAACAACTTGGTAAAACCGCTTCTTTGACTGGTGAAACAGTTTATAGCATTTCAAGCAGTGATGAAGTTAGGACAGAGCTGTGTGATGATCGTTCAACACTTAATATGGTGATGGTGCATAAATTTAGAGAAACAGATAACAGCAATACGCCAGACTATTTAAATGAAGCTTTGGGTAAATCTGTTGCAGAGTATTCTTCTGAAGCTGACAAAGACAATGTTGTGAAGCTATTTGAAAGCTTTGGTGAGGTTAATTCATCAGAGAAAGTGCTTATCATGATTGATGAAGCACACAGAACACAGAAAACAGGGCAAGATAAAGCCAGTTTGTCGGACAATATGTTCGATGCATTCCCTAATGCAACACGCTTGGCTTTTACTGGTACTCCTTTAATTGCCGACCATCATAACGATCCAACTTGGAAGCGCTTTGGCAATAACCCTGATGAACCATATATTGATGAATACAAGCTTCAAGATGCTGTAGATGATGGTGCTACTCTGCAAATATTGTATGAGGGTAAAACAGCCGATTCAGCAATTTATGATAAACATGGTTTTGATACAAAGTTTGAAAACTTGTTTAAAGGCAGAACCGAAGAAGAAATAGCTGCAATACGCAAAAAGTATGGTGCAACTGGCGATATATTAGAAGCAGAAGATCGTATTGAAGAAATATCTAGCGACCTTGTTAAGCACTATATACAAAAAGTGTTGCCTAGTGGTTATAAAGCTCAAGTTGTTTGTTCTTCAAAGCAAGCGGCATTGCACTACCAAACATTTATTAGAAAAGCGCTTAATGACTGGGCCGAAGAGGAAAAGCAAAAACCTACTGAAGAACAGGATAAAGAACTACTCAAACAAGTCGAGTTTTTAGATGCTATGGTTGTCATTTCTTCTGATGGAACGAATGAAAAAGCTTCATTCGTAGCTGCTAGAAACGAGTCTCGTAAACGTAATGCGGTGGAAAACTTTAAGAAGAAATTTGATTACGACAAGCCAGATACAGGCATCGGTTTCTTAATAGTTTGTGACATGCTTCTTACAGGTTTTGATGCGCCTATTGAGCAGGTTATGTACATTGATAAAAAGCTAAAAGAACATAACTTACTGCAAACAATTGCCCGTGTTAATAGAACATATCCCGGAAAAACAGTTGGGTATGTTGTTGATTACATTGGTTTGACGGAGAATCTAAAAGAAGCTCTATCGCTGTATTCAGGCAAAGATCAAAAAGACATATTAGATACGTTTAAATCGGTCGAGTCTGAGATGCCTGTACTTCAAAGCCGTTATAGGCAGTTGATTCAACTCTTCGAAGATAAAGATATCTCACAAATAGAAAGTCTCGTTCAGCAAAAGTTATCTTCAGATATTGAAAGATACAAAGTTACTGAGTCAGTTATTCAAGCGTTAGAGGATGTTAAAACTCGCGATAGCTTTAATGTCTACCTTAAGAAATTCATGCAAAGTATGGATATTATTTTGCCAAACAAGCTGGCACATCCATACAAAATACCTATGTACCAATTTAGTCATCTACAGGCTAAAGCGAGAGAGCGGTATAAAGATGACTCTATCAATATTGCTGGTGCTGGTGAAAAAGTTCGCAAGCTAGTTAGTGAACATCTAATTAGCCTAGGTATTAACCCTAAAGTGCCACCTGTAGAGTTGTTCTCAGATAAATTCATTACCACATTAAAGGAGCATAAAGATGAGCGTGCTGCGGCAAGTGAAATGGAACATGCGATTCGTAAGCATTGTAAAGTGAATGAAGCTGATGACCCTGTTATGTATAAACGCTTCAGTGAAAAGCTGGATGATATTCTTAAGAAGTACAATGAGCAGTGGGATCAGATGCTGCTTCACTTGGAAACATTAAGAGAGGAAATTAATGAAGGTAGAGGTGATGATACATCTGCTGGAGATCCGTTTACTGATTTAATCATTGAGTTGGCATTTGATGGTTCTTGCCAGCCAAGTGAGATGGAAGCCGTTAAGAGTATTGTTGAACAAATACTAGAAATAATGGCTAATAAAATTGAAGGTTTAAACTTCTGGGATCGCCCTAATATGGTTGATGAACTTGAAGGTAAAATCCAAGAAGTATTTATTTTGAGTGACATTCCGGCACTAGAAGAATCATTTGAGCTAGCAACAACAGAGTTATTGAATCTAGCCAAAAGAAGAGAGCTAGATATTTTGTCTAACAGGAAACAACAGGATGGTAATTAGTGGCAGATACTTTAAATGTCAGTACATATAAGGATATCAGCTACCAACTCAAGAAGAGTGATAGGAAGACAACAAGTATTTATATTGAACGTGACGGTACTGTTTTAGTAATAGCGCCATCCCCGTTTGATATTGAGAAAATTGAACAGATCATCGAGTCTAAAAGAAGCTGGATTTATAAGAGCCTAGCCGAGTGGGAGGACCTTAACAGAACTCGAATACACCGAGAGTATGTTAACGGTGAAAGTTTCCTATATTTTGGCCGAAACTACCGTCTCCAACTAGTGAAAGAGCAACTTGAGCCTCTCACTTTTCATTATGGACAATTTAAGTTGTTGGATTCAGAAGTGGCTAATGCCCCTGATCACTTTAAGAACTTTTACAAAACGAAATTACAGCAGCGTTTAAATGAAAGGCTTAAACTCTACCAGCCAAAAATGAAATTGAAGCCTGCCAGTATTCGAGTTATGGAGTTACAAAACCGCTGGGGGTCATGTACTTCGAAAGGAGCAATAAACCTCCATTGGAAGTGCGCCATGTTGCCTTTAAGCGTATTAGACTACGTTATAGTTCATGAACTTGCGCATTTAGAAGACAAAAATCACTCTCCCAAATTTTGGCGCACGATAGAAAAAGTGATGCCAGATTATGATGAAGCCAAAAAGTGGCTGAAGTTTAATGGTGCAGGGATGACACTTTAGCCAATGTAATGTTAGGAAACTTTATTTATTACTTCCTGATAAAAAGTAAATATTAGTTCCATGCTTTCAATATGTTTTTAACCACAAATTTCCTAATATCAAACTTTACTGCAAATAAAGTAGGGGTGACTTATGGATACTATAGTTTGTGATTGGCAAATAGTTACAGTTAAAGAGGACAATCATAATATCGGTAAAGTTTTGTGGGGCATCTGTGTTGAAGATACATCTTTTAGATTCGGCAAAGGTGATTATATTTGCACCTCAAAATTGGTGGAAATAAAGCCAAAGAAGAACCTGATAAAAACAGTAAGCGGCAGTATCTATAAAGTTGTCGGTGAAGGCAAAAAAGCTACCGTTGAACTCTGTGATTTTGAATTACTTCGCAGTGGTTTCAGCCCAGAACAAATAGAAACATTAAAAACTACATCGCATAGGCATTAATGTTTCTATAACTATGAATCAGGTGCGTGTAAATAGTAGCCTGTCAAAGCTTAACAGCAAATATTAGTTATAAAACCACGAGTATGCTGTGCAAATATGGGTAGTAATTCTCTGTTTAATTACAGTTTTCTCTGTTTAATTCCAAAAATCTCTGTTTAGATTCGTCAAAACTATATCAACACGCCTGGCCGCAGGCCCAGCCGCAGCTCCACGCATATTGGAAATTATAGCCGCCGAGCCAGCCGGTGACGTCGGTGACTTCGCCGATAAAGAAAAGCCCTGGGCTTTGCTTTGCTTCGAAGGTTTTCGAGCTAAGTTCGTCGGTGTCCACTCCGCCTAGGGTGACTTCGGCGGTGCGATAACCTTCGGTGCCGTTGGGCTTAATCTGCCAGCGGTGAAGGTAGTTGCCTAACTCGTTTATCTGGCTGTGGCTTAACTGGTTTACATTACAATCAGCAATGGCATTCGTCTCGTGTAACATCTCCACAAATCGCTTCGGTAAGATGGTGGCCAAGGCATTTTTTAGCGACTTCTGCGGGTTATCTTGACGCTGCTGATCTAACCATTGCTCAACACTCAGATCGGGTAAAAGGTTAATAGTCACCGCTTGGCCGGCACGCCAAAACGAGCTTATTTGTAAAATAGCGGGGCCCGACAAACCGCGATGGGTAAAGAGTATATTTTCTCGAAACTGCGTGTTGCACTCACTGCTGACTTCACACTCCACACTAATCCCAGAGAGACCATCAAAGCGGTCTTTATCGTGCTGGTGCAACGTAAAAGGCACTAAGGCCGCCATAGTCGGTAACACCTTTAAGCCGAATTGTTCAGCAATTTTATAGCCTATTGGCGTCGCGCCCAGTTTCGGCATGGTTAGGCCGCCAGATGCTACGACCAGAGATTCACACGCATAGGTTTGCGTACTGGTGGTGACCACATAGCCCTGCTGCGCTTTTTCAACACTGATGACTTCACTGCGCAGCTGCACTTGAACGCCCGCCCACTGACATTCGGTCATAAGGATATCGACAATATCTTGCGCACTGTTATCGCAAAATAACTGCCCCATAGTTTTGTGGTGATATGCCAGGCCATGGCGCTCGACTAAGTCGATAAAATCATGCTGAGTGTAGCGACTGAGACAGGATTTAACGAAGTGGGAATTATTGCATAAATAGTTATGAGCACTGGCATGCTCGTTGGTAAAGTTGCAACGCCCGCCGCCGCTGATAAGAATCTTACGTCCGGGCTTTTTGCCCATGTCGACGACCACCACATTGCGCCCACGATACCCTGCTTGTGCAGCGCACATAAGCCCCGCAGCGCCAGCGCCTATAACCAGTACATCGACTTGTTGCATCACTTAAACCCACATCAACATAAAGCGGCATTATAACAGCTGAATACAACTCAGCGACAGCAACTTTACCCACTTATACGGCTTGATATAACTTTTTGTACCAGTTTTATTTCAAAATATTATTTTAACAATGTTCACAGTATCTTTACGATTGTACCCTCATTTGATCCAGATCAAATGTAAAAATTCAACAAAAGGGATACCTTATGACAACCACAAAAACCCCTCGCTCATTGAGCGTCAAGAAAACCGTTTTAGCCTTGGCAATTCCAATGGCGCTAAGCACCACTTCAGCCTTAGCAAATGATCTTCAAGAAGTTTCTGTACCAGCCCAAGCAACCATGGCGCAAACACAAGCCAAACTGCAAGGCCAATCGTCCCTAGGTACTCAATTCATCATAAAATACAAAAATGTACCTGAATTCGGTGTTAACAGCCCTGCTACAGCGGCAAATGCCAATCTTCGTGCGCAAAAGTTTGTAAACAACTTTAAGAATAAAGGCCTCGCTCGCGCTCAATACGTGCGTGAAATGGCCATGCAAGACCACCACGTTATTCGTACAGACAAAAAGTTAAGCGCCCAAGAAGCTCAGCAGTTTATGCAAAGCATGGCGTCGAGCGGTGAAATCGAATACATCGAAATTGACCAAATGCTACAACCATTTGCTACGCCGAGCGATCCACGCTATAGCGATCAGTGGCATTATTTCGAGCAAACAGCTGGTATTAACTTGCCTAGTGCATGGGATAGCGCAACAGGCGCGGGGGTCACTGTGGCCGTGCTTGATACAGGTTATCGCCCGCATGCCGATTTAGCTGCTAACCTTCTTGCTGGTTATGACATGATCTCCGACACCTTTGTTGCTAACGATGGCGGCGGTCGTGACAATGATGCACGCGATCCAGGTGATGCGATCACCGCCAACGAGTGTGGCTACACTCATGGCGCACAAGGCTCTAGCTGGCACGGTACACACGTAGCAGGAACGGTTGCAGCCGTTGCCAATAATGGTGAAGGTGTAACGGGTGTTGCTTATGACGCCAACATCGTTCCGGTTCGTGTTCTTGGTAAATGTGGTGGTTTAACGTCTGATATTGCTGATGCAATCGTATGGGCGTCTGGTGGCAGTGTATCAGGTGTGCCTGCAAACGCTAACCCCGCTGATGTTATCAACATGAGCTTAGGTGGTTCAGGCTCTTGTAGTTCAACTACGCAAAATGCGATTAACCAAGCACGCGCTAACGGCACGGCTATTGTAGTGGCAGCTGGTAACGATAACGACAACTCTGCCAACTACAACCCAGGTAACTGTAACGGCGTTATCAACGTCGCTGCGGTAGGTCGTGACGGTGGTCGTGCATACTATTCAAACTACGGCAGCAACATCGATGTTGCAGCCCCTGGTGGTGCGCAAAGCTTTGCAAACGACCCTGAAGGGATTCTTTCAACTCTAAACAGTGGTTCAACTTCACCGGGTAGCGACAACTACGCCTACTCTCAAGGCACTTCAATGGCTGCGCCGCATGTTGCCGGTGTTGCTGCCTTGATCAAAGAAGCAAAACCTGCTGCTACGCCAGATGAAATTGAAAATATTCTTAAAGCAACCACCAAGTCTTTTGGTGCAACTTGTAATAACTGCGGTACCGGTATCATCGATGCAGCAGCAGCGGTTGCCGAAGCAGGCGGCACCACGACACCACCACCAAGTGGCGATAATGAGCTTACTCCTGGCCAAGCAGAAACAGGCCTAAGTGGTGCGCAAGGTTCTGAAACCACCTTCACAATGACCGTGCCTTCAGGTGCGTCGAACGTGACCTTCACCACCAGCGGTGGCAGCGGTGACCTCGACATGTATGTGAAAGCAGGTAGCGCCCCAACAACTTCAAGCTATGACTGTCGTCCATACGAAAGTGGTAACAACGAAGTATGTAGCATTGATAACCCAGCAGCAGGCACTTACTACGTGATGCTACGTGGTTATAGCAGCTACAACAATGCCAGCCTACTAGGTGAGCTAACTACCTCAGGTGGCAGCACTGGCGAAGGTGGCGGCGGCAGCGTTACAGACATCTCTGCAAGCTCTGGCCAATGGAAACATTACACCCTAGAAGTCCCTGCAGGTATGAGCACACTAGACATTGATATGTCGGGTGGCACAGGTGATGGTGACCTTTTCGTGCGCTTTGGCTCACAACCAACAAGCAGCAGCTACGATTGCCGTCCTTATAAATCAGGAAACAATGAAAGCTGTAGTTTCAGTAACCCACAAGCAGGTACTTGGCACATTAGCATTAATGCGTACCAGACCTTCTCTGGCGTTACGCTAAACGCACAGTACAACCCGTAAACAAACCCTACGAAAACACCAAGGGCCGCAATTGCGGCCCTTTTTTATGCATTATCACGTGTTTTACAGATTCGCCAGAACCTGCTCTGCGCTTGAAACGCCAAATTGTTTATCTTGCTCAACAAATAACTGCGTCACCACCCCATCGTCAACCACCATGGCATAACGTTTCGAGCGTATGCCACCAAAACCAGCGGTGTCTTTGTCCAAGCCAATGACCTTGGTGAAACTGGCATCACCATCAGCTAGCATGGTGATCCCCTGCGCACCTTGGTGCTCACCCCAGGCTTTCATGACAAAGGCATCATTCACCGATAAACAGATGATGCTGTCTACACCTTTGCTGCTAAACTGCGCTTGATGAGCAATAAAGCCAGGAAGGTGCTTTGCCGAGCAAGTGGGGGTAAACGCGCCTGGCACAGCAAACAGTACAACCTTTTTGCCAGCAAAAAGCTGCTCTGTGCTGGGGTTGGTCATTCCTTGCTCATCAAGGAGGGAAAAAGTGGCAGAAGGGAGCGCTTGGCCTTGGGCTATCATTATTTATTTCCTCTTTTAAAGGGGGTTAAGCCGATTGATTATCAAGCCCCAGGCTAGCACGAATACTTTGCATTTGTTGCTGCAAGCTCAGATGAATATCTTTAACCCGGGTATCCGAGGCGCTAATTTGCGTTTGCATATCGTGCATGGAGCGCTCGAATTCAATCAGCATATCACGCTGGCGATGCGCATAGTCGGTTGCTTGCGCCGCCACTTGGTTAGCATGCTCTGCGCTTTGAGAGATATCTTCGGCGTTACGCTTAAGCTCTTCGGCGTTGTCTGTTTGTGCTTGCGCTTGCGTTGCCAACTCGCCAATGTGTTGTGACACGCGCTGCGAATTAGCACTTAAACTATTGAGTTGGGCGTGAATATCGCCCAAAGAAGCTTGTGTTTGCTGCGCCAGTTTACGCACCTCATCGGCCACTACAGCAAACCCTCGGCCATGCTCACCAGCACGAGCCGACTCGATAGCAGCATTAAGCGCCAGCAAATTTGTTTGCTCGGCAATGGTATTGATCACATCCAACACCTTAGAGACATCCTCAACACCAGCGAGTAACTGATTAAGACTTTGCATGCCTTGCTCAATACGTTGCTCGGTGGTCGACGAAGCCGCTAACATGGCATCGGCGAACCCTAAGCTTTGCGCCATGGTGGTCAGCGTATGCTGGGCGTTATCAGCCACTTGGCTGTTCACCTCATTGACATCATCGCCAATACGTTGCACTTCACCGAGTAAGGTTTGACTGTGCGACGCATGTGCTGAGGTTTGCTCAGCACCACTGCGAATATGCTGCAGGTTATCGCTCATGTCACTCATAAACTCATTGATCACGCGCAGCATCTCTTGGCGCTCACGCACTTCATTGCGTTGGCGCTCAATCAGCTGGTTAAAGTAATCCGCAATTTCGCCTACTTCCGTTTCGCTATTTTTACTTACTATGGGGTTAAGTTCATTGCTTTCTATGAGTGTGGCGAAGCCGTCGCGCAATTGGCGCAGTGGGTTCAGCACTTGCGAGCGCTGCAACCAATATACCGCTGCGGCCAAAATAAATAGCAAACCAATGGCAATGCCAAAGACCACTAAAAGGCGTTGCTTGAGAACATTCTGAGCCGCGCGCAGCTGCTGTTCAGCATCAATAACCACATCAACGACACTGCTTACTTCTGTACGCAGTTGCATTATGCCCTGCTGGTGAATTTGACCTTGTTCAATGGTACTTTGCAAATCGCGCGGATAACGCTTTGGCCAGCTGCGGATCTCCGCTTTGATATCGCCGGCGAGGTCTTCAGGCTCAGCACCAAAAAATAGCTCGTCTTCATCTACCTCACTCATCACCCCGAGGTTTTCGGTATTTTCAATCTCTGCCGCTAACGCATTCAGCTGTTTTACTGCTTGTTCAACCGCTACCTGTTTGTCGGCGCTATAACCTTGGTACAACGCTTGAGTTGCGAGGCTTAAGTCAAGTACGCCTTGGTAATAATCCCCCGCCAACTCAATGTACCTTGAGGCACTGCCGCGCTTATCTTGCGGTGCTTGTTGGGCATAATTAATTAACGAGGTTGCCGAGCCCGCCATTTGCCGAAGTGCGTTATCTAATAATGCGGTTTCATTTCCAGAGAGCTTACCCAAAGCGCGATAATCGCCGTCAATGCCATCGAGCAGTACTTGCAAACGGGTATTGAGCTGCTGCTGCAATTGCGCCGACAGCGAGGGTAAGTATTGATTTTGAATGGTTTCGATACGCTGTTTGGCATCTACCAGATTTTGCGCATCTCCAGTACTTAAGTAGTCTTCGATGTCACCCGATAAGCCGATGATAATGTCATTTTTAAGAGCGCCATAGTGGGTGTTTTGTTGCTCCAAAGAGACTAAGGTTTTAGATGCCCACCAAAGTACAGCAACAAGCACCAAACTGGCTGTTGAGAGCAACAGTGCTACCAAACGAGTAAAAGTAGAAACACGCATAAAAAACCCCACCAATGCAAGTGGGGATAGCATATTACTTATTTATGACAGTTGTATTAAAAAACACATATAGGGGTATTGAAGGCGCCACCGACTTGGTTTATTTCATGGCTGCATTCACATACACATCAAAGCGGTTCTTCTTGGTTTTTATTTGTGTGCTAGGCGTTTTATCTTCTAAAAACGGGGCGTAGTCAGGGCGCTTTACCACAACCCGTTTTGTCGCTAATGAAAGAGCCGGTGCTAATAACGCATCCGCGTCTTGATCATCTCCCACTAAGGTTTGAAATACGCGCATCTCCTTTTTTACCAAAGCCGACTTTTCTCGGTGCGGGAACATAGGATCAAGGTACACGACATCAACAGGCTGCTCACTACTGACAATGGGTAGTAACTGCTGCGACGCGCCATGCTCTAAACGCATACGCTCACGCATCCACGGGCCAATTTCGCTATCCATGTAGGCCCGCTCTAAGCCATCAGCAAGTAATGCAGCAACCACAGGGTGACGTTCAAATAGAGTCACTGTGCATCCAAGCGATGCCAGCACAAAAGCGTCTCTTCCTAGCCCTGCGGTGGCATCAAGAACATGGGGGATTGCGCCTTTGTTTAGCCCCACTGCTTTGGCAATCGCTTGGCCTTTGCCGCCACCGAATTTACGACGGTGCGCAGCGCCACCGCTGACGAAATCAACACGAATAGGCGCGAGTTTTGGCTCATCCCGTTTCACCAAAGATAAGCCGAGTTCATCGTACTGAAGATAAAAAGTGTCGTTGTCGTTATACTCTGCTAGTTGAAAACGTGTTGCTAAGGTATCAACATAGCCTTGTGCCTGCGGAATTCGGCAATAGATTTGCACAGCTCGCTCCAAGAAATCACCAAGGCACCCATAATAACAAAAGTTCGTTATTCGCAGGGACTAAATTCCCGCCTAAAACAGCTCAACATCCGTTTGACTGCTGCACTGTTGTTCTGAAGGGGGTTGGGCGAACTGCTCAATATAATGAATTAGCTCATTGCGAATACTTTGTAACTGCGCTCCTTGAGTGGCGACCAGGCGCAATAACTCTTGTTCACCATGAGCTTCAAGCTTGTTCATTAACTGGCTTTCAAACGCCATAAACGCTTCACCAAATAATGCTGCGCAGCGCAGTGCTTGGTCACTGTTTTCCATATCCTGTAACTTCGCGTTCGTGGCCTCTAATAAATGTGGGAATAAATCTTTATAGCGCCCATACAACGCACTGTCATCAATGGGCATATTTTTTATTAATAATGACACTTTGGGGTAATTGATAATGGTGTTGTCGTCAAAATCAACGAAGCGCTCGCCGTGGCGCTGTTGCAACAGTAGCTCCTGCTCTAGTGGACACTCTGCGCCATGGTTAGCAAAGAACTGATGCTCATCCTCGTGCCAAAACACCACCACAACGTCGAGCCGCATTGGCTCAAAAAAGGCCAAAAAGTTGCGCGATAAGCTCGCTAAGTCATGAGTAGCAAACGACTGACTGACAAAGCGCATAACACGTCCCATATCTCCCGAGTCGGTCATGGCCATTTCAGCGGTACTTTGAGCGCGATTAACTTCGTGTTCTAACTCCTTAGAGCGCTGTTTGTATTGGTACAAGACATCAATACGCGCTGCCAGCTCGTCACTGGCAAAAGGTTTAATGATGTAGTCATCAGCACCGGCATTATAACCGCGAATACGTTCTTCTAAATCTGCACGACCAGATAAAAAGAGTATCGGAATGCCTTGCGTAAGCTCATTATTCTTAAGTTCTTTACATACCGCATAACCATCCATTTTGGGCATTTCAACATCAAGCAAAATGATATCAGGCTGGTGCTTTTGCGCTTGACGTATGCCTTGTTCGCCGTTTTTTGCGTGGATCACCTGAGCAACCCCAGACAACGCCTCTTCCACTAAATGGTGAATCACTTTGTCATCGTCGATGGTCAGCACTATTTTCGCCATTGGCCACTCGCATACCTAGAAAAGTTACTATTAGCATAGTATGAGTGACTGATTTTGCGAGAGAAAGTGAGAGTTTTATAGGGCAGGAAAAGCAAACAGCGCCCGCAGGCGCTGTCAGTTGTATGGCTTAGGCCGCGATGCCACTGTGCCTAAGCAATGCGTCAACGGTTGGCGCACGGCCACGAAAACGCTCAAACAGCACCGCTGGCTCTTCAGAGCCGCCTTTTTCCAAGATATTGGTTAAAAAGGCACGGCCGGTATCGCTATTAAAAATGCCCTCTTCTTCAAATTTAGAAAAGGCATCGGCCGAGAGCACTTCTGCCCACTTATAAGAATAATAACCCGCGCTGTAACCGCCGGCAAAAATATGCGCAAAACCATGCTGGAAGCGGTTGAAACTCGGCGGCTGAATAACGGCTACCTGCTGGCGCACCTTATCGAGTATGATTTGAATTTCACTGCCCGCAGTGGGGTTGTAATCGGCATGAATATGAAAATCAAATAACGAAAACTCGAGCTGGCGAACCATCTGCATAGCGGATTGGTAGTTCTTTGCCGCAAGCAATTTTGATAGCAGCTCTTGCGGTAAGGGCTCGCCACTTTCATAGTGGCCAGAGATAAAAGCAAGTGCTTCTTTCTCATAGCACCAGTTTTCTAAGAATTGACTTGGTAATTCCACCGCATCCCAAGCCACGCCGTTTATACCGGCAACGGCAGCGGCATCCACTTGAGTCAACATATGGTGCAGACCATGGCCAAATTCATGGAACAAGGTAACCACCTCATCGTGGGTAAACAGTGCCGGCTTATCTCCTATTGGGCGATTAAAGTTACACACTAAATAGGCGACCGGGGTTTGCAATTGCCCGCCCAAGCGTACTTTTCGGCCCATGCAGTCGTCCATCCAAGCGCCACCGCGCTTGTGCTCACGGGCATACAAATCGAGGTAAAAACGCCCGCGCAGCGTGTTATTGCCATCATAAATGGCGAAGAAACGCACATCGTCATGATATGTATCGATATCTTGCTGCTCTTCAACACGCACACCAAACAGTTGCTCAACTGTTTTAAATAAACCACTGAGGACTTTATCTTCAGGGAAGTACGGGCGTAATTGCTCGTCGCTGATGGCGTACTTTTCTTGCTTTAGCTTTTCACTGTAGTAGGCATAGTCCCACGCTTCGAGCTGATCAATATCGTGCTTTTCTTTGGCATAGGCACACAGCTCCTCTAGCTCTTTTTGCGCTTGTGGTCTCGACTTTTCCGCTAAATCATTCAAAAAGCCAAATACTTGCTCAGTGGAGTCTGCCATTTTAGTGGCCAACGACATTTGCGCATAGTTTTCAAAACCCAGTAACTGCGCTAATTCATGGCGCAGTGCCAATTCCTCATCCATGATAGCGCTGTTGTCGTATTCACCGGCATTAGGGCCCTGATCGGACGCACGAGTAACGAACGCGGTGTAGGCTTCTTGGCGAAGTTCACGGTTATCGGCGTGGGTCATAATTGGCAGGTAAGAAGGAATATCTAACGTAAACAACCACCCCTCCAACTCTTTGCTCTGCGCTGTTTGCGCCGCCAAAGCCTTTGCTGATTCAGGTAAGCCTGCGAGTTGCTGCTCATCGGTAATATGCTTTTGCCATGCCAGTGTGGCATCCATCACATTATTACCAAACTTAGCGGCAAGCTCACTTAAGCGGCTGGATATTTCGCCATAACGCTTTTTATCACTGGCATTCAACGCAATGCCAGAGAGCTTAAAGTCTCGTAAGGCATTATCAATAACTTTTTGCTGTGCCCTTGACAGCTGCGCGTATTCATCGCTTTGCGCTAAAGCGGTGTAAGCATCAAACAACCCTTGGTGCTGACCCACATAGGTGCTGTATTCACTTAATTTAGGTAATACTTGGTCATACACCTCACGCAGAGCTTGAGAGTTTACCACCGAGTGCATATGCGACACGGGCGAGAACAGTCGGCTTAGCTTGTCGTCCGCTTCCTCCAGCGGCATCACTAACCCTTGCCAAGTAAAGTCTTTGCCAGCAAGCACTTGCTCAATGGTTTTCTTGCACTGCTCAATACCGTGCTCCACTGCTGGCACCACATGCTCGGGTTTGATCTTTGAAAATGGCGGTAAGCCCTCGAGGCCAATCAACGGGTTGGTCATAGTAATCTCTCATTATCATTTAATACCTACATTCTTGGGGCGATGATGGAAAATGCAAGTGCAGATCCAGCGCCTTATTTCTGCTAAGGTATGGCAATATAGTGATGACAACATCAGTTCATAGGAATAAAGAAATTATGGCTCAACATTTTGATTATATTTGTATTGGCGGTGGTAGTGGCGGCATTGGCTCGGCAAATAGAGCGGCCATGCGTGGTGCTAACGTCGCGCTAATTGAAGCGACTCACTTAGGTGGCACTTGTGTGAATGTCGGATGCGTGCCTAAAAAAGCGATGTGGCATGGTGCCCAAGTTGCAGAAGCAATTAAGCTATACGCCCCAGATTATGGTTTTGATGTTGAACTAAAGAGTTTCAGTTGGAGTAAGCTGGTAGAAAGCCGTGAGGCCTATATTGGCCGTATTCACCAAGGCTACAACAAGTACTTAGCCAGCAACGGTGTCACTGTGATTAATGGTTTCGCTAAGTTTGTTGATAGCAATACCGTAGAGGTGAATGGCGAGCACTACAGTGCCGATCATATCCTTATTGCCGTGGGCGGACGCCCTATTATTCCAAATATTCCTGGTGCCGAGTATGGCATTGATTCGAACGGCTTCTTTGAACTCACCGAGCAGCCTAAACGCGTTGCGGTTGTGGGTGCTGGTTACATTGCCGTAGAAATTGCCGGTGTACTTCATGCCCTAGGCACAGAAACGCACCTATTTGTGCGCCGTCATGCGCCGCTGCGCAATTTCGACAACATGCTGGTAGAGACGTTAGTGGAGGTCATGAAAAAAGAAGGGCCAACCCTACATACCGAATGCTCGCCTAAAGAAGTAGTGAAAGAAAGTGATGGCAGCCTCACTATCCACTTTGAAAATGGCCACAGCCAAAATGTCGATGAAGTAATTTGGGCTATTGGCCGTACGCCTACCACCGATGCTATTAACGTTGCTGCTGCCGGTGTAGAGGTGAACGAAAGTGGTTATGTGAAGGTCGATGAGTACCAAAATACCACCGCCAAAAACGTTTATGCCGTTGGCGACATTATCGAAAACGGCATTGAACTCACACCGGTTGCAGTTAAAGCGGGCCGTTTACTCTCTGAGCGCCTTTTCAACCCAGAAATGCCCAATGCGAAAATGGATTATGATCTAGTTCCGACCGTGGTATTTAGCCACCCGCCTATCGGTACGATTGGTCTCACCGAGCAAGAGGCCATCAACCAATATGGCGAAGAAAATATCAAAGTGTACAGCTCTACATTTGCAGCAATGTATACCGCCGTCACCCAACACCGCCAACCATGCGCAATGAAATTAGTATGCGCTGGCAGTGACGAAAAAGTGGTCGGCTTACATGGTATTGGCTTCACCGTTGATGAGATGATCCAAGGTTTTGCGGTAGCTATGAAAATGGGCGCGACCAAAGCCGACTTTGATGCCGTGGTTGCCATTCACCCCACCGGCTCTGAAGAGTTTGTTACTATGCGCTAACACGCAGAGTTATTAGTAACCTCTGGCAGGCTGCTCAAAGTAGCCTGCTGCCCTGTTTATTACCCTTAACTAAGTTCAATCGCTCCTGCAATATATAGCGACCAACCTCTCACCCTTGAGTAGCAAAAGTACTTATTAAGCTTATCAAACTACTCAAACCTCTGTTCTATTACTACGAATAAAACACTTGTCGCTTGTTGTTTGTTTGCACAAACTACCGTGCTAGTCTGAGTAAAAACTCTAAGGATTTACTCATGCCAGATAAACAACAGTTTTTAGAACGCTTTCCGCACGCCTGTGAAATTAAAGTGGCCTGGGGTGATATGGATGCGCTACAACACGTCAATAACAGTATGTATTTTAAGTATTTTGAAATAGCGCGTATTGATTTCTTTGCGCAAGCGGGGCTGTTTGATCGCCTCGAGGCAGAGAAGATAGGCCCCGTACTGGCTGACAACTATTGTAAATACAAGCGCCCGGTTACCTTCCCCGATACCTTACTCATTGGAGTCAGTGTTAGCGAGATTGCCGAAGCAGGGTTTATGACTCACTACACGGTGTTTTCTTGTGCCCAGCAAGCCATTGTTACCGAGGGTCAAGCTCGAGTGGTGATGTTCGATTTCAAGACATCGCAAAAAGCACCATTGAGTGATACCTTACGTACATTCCTGCATGCGAATGAAAAAGGATAACTCAATGCACTATACAAAACTTGGTCACAGTGGTTTAAACGTATCGCGGGTGTGCCTAGGGAGTATGACGTGGGGTAGGCAAAACACTCAGCAAGATGCCGATGAGCAACTCAACTACGCACTGGCTCAAGGCGTTAACTTTATTGATACTGCAGAGATGTATGCAGTTCCCCCGACGCCGGAAACCTATGGTAAAACCGAGGCCATTATTGGTGATTGGCTAAGCCGCCATAGCGACAAGCGCAAGGATGTGGTTATTGCCACCAAAGTGGCTGGGAATGGCCTAGCTTGGGTCCGCGACGGTGGTGATATCACCAAAGAGTCAGTCATCAGTGCCGTTGATGGTTCGTTGCAACGTTTACAGAGCGACCATATCGATCTGTATCAAATTCATTGGCCTAACCGCACCTCGCCACATTTTGGTAAACAGTGGCCAGGCATGGTGGATTTGCAGCAAATAGATAAAAGTGCGCAGCGGGCGCAAATGCACACTATTTTAGACGGTTTAGATGCGTGTGTTCGTGCCGGTAAAATTCGCCACTGCGGGCTTTCAAATGAAACGCCTTGGGGCTTAAATCAGTACCTTGATCTAGCGAAGCAGTATTCGCTTCCGGCCATGGTATCGATGCAAAATGAGTTCAGTTTAGTGCATGCCAAAGATTGGCCTTATCTGCTTGAGCAGTGTCACCATGAGGACATCGCTTATTTGCCTTGGTCACCTTTAGCGGGCGGCATGCTCAGTGGTAAATACTTAGGTGGAGCCCGGCCACAAGGCTCGCGTTGGACCATTGCCCAGCGTAACGGCTTGTTCCGAGACACTCACCTTGCGCAAGAAGCCGTTGCTAAATATCAGGCTATCGCGAAAGAGCACAATATGACGGCGGCACAACTAGCCCTGGCGTGGTGCAACCAAGTGCAAGGGGTTACCTCCACTATCATTGGTGCAACCACAGTGGCGCAACTTGAGGAAAACATTGCTGCATTTGATATTCAGCTTGAGGACGAAGCACTGGCGCAAATCGACTCAGTATTAAAAGCCTATCCCGCTCCCTTTTAATGTGGAAGTAGCCTGTAACGGGCTACTTTTCTGATTTCACATCTATTTGCGTGCGCTTTTTCACATTAGCGACGCTAAGCCAATAGTAGACTTTTTCTAACAATTGGTCGGCATCAACGGGCTTGGTGATATAATCACTCATTCCCGCTTGCAAACAGCGCTCGCGATCCCCTGCCATGGCGTTGGCAGTCATCGCGACAATCGCTATGCCGGTGTAATGCTCACCCGCATCCCCTCGGCGAATCGCTAAACTGGCACTGTAGCCATCCATCACCGGCATTTGGCAATCCATTAAAATGACGTCAAAGTGCGGGTCAGCATTGAGAATATCCAACGCTTGTTTGCCATCCCCACAACTGACTAGGGTAATGGGTAAATCCTTAAAGACACCAGTCACAACCACTTGGTTAATAGCGTTATCGTCTACCACTAGCACTTTTGCACCTGAAACCGAATGAAAGTCGAGTGCGGTGACCGGTGGGCTATCACACAGTGGCTGCTCCGCTCCTTCGGCTGAAAACAAAATATGGGCCAACACCACAGCAGAAATGGGTGGTGAGAGGCACTCAACATTGTCATATTGCTCAGCAAATGCGCTATTCATTTGATACTGACTACAATTGACGATGACTTTAAGTTTTTCACTGTGCTGGGCATGTAATAAGGTATGTAAATGCGCTTGCACCTCTCGGCCTTGTTTCGTAGCGTCGACAAACAATAACAACTGATGAAAATCACCAGAAGCCGCGAGTTGGTCAACATCATGCCAGTCTGCGTCGATTACTTCAGCGCCCCACTGGCGCAAATGATTCGTGAGCACCTGTTTACGTATGGCCACTTCATCGATGATAACTGCGCAAGACCCAGCCAAAGGCTCAGCCATTACTGCACGGTTTTCAGCACTGCGTAACATGATATGGCCGATAAAGCGCGATCCTTTGCCAAGCTCACTCTCAACACGGATCTCGCCCCCCATCAGCTGCACAAGTTGTTTAGTGATAGCTAACCCTAATCCAGTGCCGCCATATTTGCGGGTAATGCTATTATCCGCCTGCGTAAACGAGTTAAAGAGATCTTTTAGCTTACTTGGCTCAATACCCACACCTGAATCTTCTACAACAAAATCAATACGGTACTGACCTTCTTGTAGCCGACTTTGCACCTTGATTAACACATGGCCATTGTCGGTAAATTTAATGGCGTTACCAAGCAGGTTGGTAAAAATTTGTCGAATACGGGTGACGTCTCCCAAAAACGTAGGTTGAGTCAAGCCACTGCTATCTAATAACAGCAGCAGCCCCTTCTCTTTTGGGCGAATGGAATTGGATTGTAGTAACTCACTGAGCACCACCTCTAAATTGACACTTTGTACTTCAAGCTCCATCTTTCCTGCTTCGATTTTAGAGATATCAAGCACACTGTTAATCAGCCCAGTTAGATTCGTAGCACTGGCCTGCGCTAATTGCAGATAATGATTTTGTTGCTCGCTCAACGGCTCTTTTTTGATCAGGTTGAGCATGCCAAATACGCCATTCATGGGGGTGCGCAGCTCGTGGCTCATATTGGCTACAAATAGACTTTTGGCTTCGTTGGCTTGCTCCGCTTCCCTGCGCGTCGCTTCAAGTTGCTCTGTGCGTTCGGCTACCTTAGCCTCGAGAGAGGCATTCATACTCTGCAATTGTCGACGTAAATTAAACTCAGTAGTATGATCATAAAGCAGCAATGCTGCCACCGCAGAAGAGGTTGGCAGCTTCTGCTCGTACACAGGTAGCACGCTAACATTGACTTGTCGTTCTTCACCATCAGCCTTACTGATACCCAATTCCATATCAAGGTGTTCACGCTTATCGATAGCGGCTTGAATTTGCTTGCATTGTCGCTCTTCGAAGCCCAACAATGTAGCAAAGTGCTGATTTTCCGAACCATTTACAGAGTTAAACAGCTGCTCAGCCGCCGGGTTAGCACTGCACACAGCCCCTTTGCTATTTAACAGCAGCACAGGCATTGCGGTGCGTTGAAAAATGGTGTGATATTCACGAATCGTGCGCGACAAGGTCAGCTGACGAATAACAAAATGGTGGTACGTTAGGGCACTGAGTAGCAAAATAACATAGAGAATAATGAGTACCCCCAGCCACACCTGCCAGCGCCTATCTATCGCCATGGCGAGACTTTCTTTACTGAGGTAAAGTGCAAGGCTCAGGGCGATAGGTGTTTGTGGACTGCCAACGGTTATCGACTGCTGTTGCGCATAAACGTGTTGAGCAGAAAGCTTATCTAAGTACACCGGCATTCCCAACTCTTGTTTATTGGTGCGAACAAATTGCTGCTGCGCGGGCACGAAGGTAGCATTGAATTCATTGGCAAATAGCCAGCGTGTATCAGGATGAGCAAAGAACTGCTGTTGAGCGCCGATACCAATTAACTCTAAGCCTTGAGCAAGCCCCTGTGCTATCGAATTAATCAATACATTAGCGTCATAGTTGACGACTAATATGGCCCGGGGTTGGCCCTGCTCGTCATGAATCAGTTGCGTGATGCGATAAGTCGGCTGGTAAGGCTCCTGCACGCGTCCAAACTCGTGATTCAGGTTGATATCAGAGACATAGGTTTGCTGGCTTTGCAGCTGCATACTATGGGATATATAGTCTCTGCCCCCTTTAGCTTGTAATTGGGACTGTGGTGTACGTACTATTTCGTCGTCGACGAGCTCCACCCTGACCAATTCGGAATAATTTTTATCAGCCAAAATATAGCGAATTTGCAGCACATCTCCGTGCTCTTGAATGTAGGAGCGAAATATAGTCGCGAGGCGGTCACGCCATTGACTTAGCGATGTTTTATCTTGTTCATCAAAGCCTTGGTTATCAAGGGCGCGGATAATGCCACGATTAGGAGGAGTATTAGCAAGAAATCGAACTTGGCTGCGCCCGTATTCGAAATGCTGCTGTACGTCGTCAACTCGCATCGCTAGCTGGCTATTGATTGTTTGTTTGGCGTTACTTGCTTCGCTGCTTTGGACCAACACGTATGCGTAATAACCGACCCCCGCAAACAGGGTAGTGAGAACGGCCAGCATGACTATTAACCCATAGCGCTCAAACCATGTCACTGTCATCGTCCCTTTAGTGATTATGCCTCATGGACACCCGTCTTTTTAGTCTAGATGAGTTCCCGCACTTCACAACATGGATCTCCCGCTTAGAGAAACTGGCGAGACTCATGTGAATTTCTATACTCACCTAGAGCACACTTTAAATACCGTTACTGCACAGGGAGAGACTATGCTTAGGCCACGACAATTACTTGTTGGCACTTTGGTTTTATGTACAGCTTGGAGTACCAAGGCACAAACGGTAGAGAAAATCATTTGGCTGCAAAGCAAGACTCCGCCCTTCCATTTACCTCGTACTACAAAGTATCCCTTTGCAGGGCTATGTGATGAGTTGCTTAACCAGCTCATCACCAATATGCCAGGTATTGAACATGAAAAGCTGCTATTGCCGCAAAAGCGTATTCACCGCTATATGAATGAAGGCGAAAAGGTTTGCTTCCCGTGTATGATCCACCGAAATAAAGATACACATACTGCAAAGCTGAGTATCCCCACAGCGGTGTATCCTCCCTTTACACTTATCACTACGGTAGGCAAGCGCGATCAACTCACACAAGTCCATGGTCAGCCTATTAATTTGGCGAGTTTGTTTGCCGATGACTCTTTTACTTACGGCCAAGTGGCTGCGCGACGTTTTAGTGGCGAGCTGCAAACGTTGCTACAACAAACGGCTCACTCCCGCCCTGCGGTATTGAGTTATCGCGCCGATGGCGAAAGCGGTGCAATTGCCGAAATGCTACAACATGACATCATCGACTACACCCTTGATTACCCGTATATGGCTCGCTATTTTGCTAAGAAATACGGCAATATCCGCGCCTTAGAAACCAACCTCACACAAGACTTAGTCAGAGGCGCAGTAGGCTGCTCCGCGAGCGCTGCAGACGGCTTCGCTGAGCAAGCTATTTCGGCCATCAACAAAACGCTCAAACAAGACGTTTTGGAAAATACCAATTACGTGCTGTCTCAGCGTTTTTGGTTAGCCCCCTATTTCACTGACTTTGATGCAGTTTATAAAACTCACGTGCTCAAAGCCACTGACGAGCAACCACCATCAACGCAAGACCCATAAAGGCAACACTGAGTAAGCGATTGATCAACACTTGATTGCGCTCCAATACAGGTAAAAATCGACCATGGCTGCACAACAGTGCCACTAGCACATACCAACTAGCATCAATGACGGTAGGCGTTGCCACCATAACAGCGCCTTGCACGGTATTGACTTGCTCTGCGGGGATGAATTGAGAAAATAACGCGATAAAGAAAATAGCTAATTTAGGATTTAAAAAAGCGATAGCAAAGCCATCTGTGGCGGCTTTTTTATAGCTCCCTTGGGTTGCCTCAATGGTCAGCTTTCCCGCGCTACTGCGCCAACTGTTAATAGCGAGGTATACGAGATAAGCCGCCCCTCCATAAATGAGCGCGGTGTACAACATTGGCCACTGATGAATAAGTGCGCCCAACCCTAACACCGCTATTAAGGCATACACACCCACACCAAAACCATGGCTCAATGCGGTGATAATACCCGCCGTGCGGCCACTGGCTAGACAATGCTTCAGCACTACAGCCAAGCTGGGCCCGGGAGACATCGCCCCCATTAAGCATATTCCTACCAGCGCTAACCACATTGATAATTCCATTGTTATTCTTGCCTTTGTTGTTGTATTAAATTAAAAATTGCCACCGTTGCTTCTGCGTCACTCATGGCGCGGTGATGCCGCGACAATACAATATCTAAATCGGCACTTAAACGTGCTAAAGAGTATGATGCATGTCCGGGCAAGTAACTGCGCCCCAAGCGCACCGTACATAGCTTTGCCATACTTAAGTGGCGCTCAGTACGGGCGAACTCTGCTTTTAAAAAGCCATAATCAAAGTTAACGTTATGGGCGACAAAAATACAGCCTTGCATAAATTGCCACAGCGAGTCTGCTAGCTCTGCGAATATAGGGGCATCGGCCACCATCACATTATCTATGCCGGTAAGCTCGGTAATTGCTCGCGGTATGTGACGCTGTGGGTTAACTAACGAATGCCAACGTGCGACTTCCTTACCAGCCACTACCTTGATAGCGGCGACTTCGGTGATCCGATGGCTTTGATGGCGCCCACCGGTGGTTTCTATATCAACAATCACATAAGGCTGTTCACTGTTCACCTGCCAGCATACGGTTTGCACACTGACATCAAACCCGGCACGCTGCAATTGTTTTAACGCCACCAGCTGATTGCGGCGCAAGCTATCACCCGGCGCTTTTATTTCTTCAAAACGCACTTTGCCAGATGTGATAACCATCAAATCTGGATAACCGTCCTTGGCGCTGCGGAAGTCTTTCGCCATGGTTTCCAGCTGCGTATAAACCGCACTTAGGGGGGCATGATTGATGAGAGCGACCAATGGCGCTAATACTTCTTCGTGCCATCGAATAAATGCGTTAGGCTGATGGTAGTAGCGACTGGCCGCCGCGCTGATGTGAGTGATTAACGCCCCTTTACTGCTATGCTCTGCGAACAGTTCGCGTATTTGCGGCTGATAATAGTGATAAAACTGGCCGTCACGTAAGCTTGCAGGAAAAACATCAAACTCACTCCCCCTGCCAGCCTGCTCGCCATCAAACAGTAAGTGCCAAAAACAGAGCGCAAATAAGTGTTGCCACAACTGATTTTCGCTATGTAGCGCTTGTTCGCCGCGTTGGGTATATAAATCGATCACACCCTGCTCCACTTGATGGCGATACGCCTCATCTATAGCCAACGGTTCTTTCTCAGCCAGCAGGTCGCTCAGTACGCTGGTGCGTTTGCCTTGATATTTTAAAGCGTAAAAATCCTCGGCGAATACAAATACCTCATCGCTAGGCGGATCGTCAATCAATGCGCATAAACGCTGCTCAACCCATTGCCTGTGCCCTTTTTTAAAGCGCTGACGCAACAGCAACTCAATGGCGCGATTATCTTCACTGTGTGCTAGCACTGATAATGCTAAATCTTGATGCGGCGCTTCCGCGAGTAAGGCTTTACCTAAACGATAGAGATACTCATGCGAGTAGCGCTCTGCCAGCGCACCTATAGCGCTTGGTAGCTGCGTTACTTGCTCGCCATGCTGCACCAGCTGCTGCTCGTTCAACTCGCTAACCTGGGCTCTTAATTGCGCATAAGTGAACGCACTTTTAGCCTCTTCTAAGGTGTCAAAGCGCGGGATTACCTTGCCTTGTTGGGTGCGCATGATCCCTAAATCACGCAACGAAAAATGACCCAGTCCAGCTTGTAGGCGACCAAAAAAGATAAAACATAAATAAGCTAAAACCGGGTTATAGGCATGGACTACATAACTAAGAAATACATGGCTGTGGCAAGCTTTGGCAAAGCTCACGTGAGTTTGGCAATAGTCCAACCATTGCTCTTTACGCTTAGACAACGCCACCCCGGGTAGCCCCAGTTCACGACAAAGTGCGACTAGCTCGGCTTTGGTTAATGCCGCCAACCATTGTGCAAACTCCCTCTCGTGTACATGACGCAACCAACCTCGACGCTTGAGCAAGGCGAGCGCCAGTGGCGCTTGCTCTATCTCGTCATAATGCAAGCTGCTTTGTTCAAGAAAATCAGACTTGCGATTAAAGCCGCGCACCAACACACACTGGGCATTTTTTGGCAAGGCTAAAAAGTCATCAATAAAGCGTTGTTCATGGGCATCGCATAAATGCCAGCCTTGGTGCTGGAAAAAATGCAGCAACTCCAAGAAGTGATCATGATAATAGGTTGGGGGTAAAGACTTGTTGTACATAAACTCGGTAATTCCGATTTGGTGACACAAGCCTAATACTGTTTATTTATACAGTCAAGTTATCTCTTGCGCGCCAGCTCTGGCCCAATACCACCTCTTGGGAGAGCAGTAGCTGCGCCGTAAACTCAGCCTCTGCGTGTACTTCACCAACGCCTTTAGGGGTGCCAGTCATCAGCCAATCGCCCGGCTGCAGAGCCATAAATGTGGCCAGTTCTTGCACCGCCATAAGAGGTGGATACATCATATGCTTTACTTCACCATGTTGTACTTGCTTGCCATCAATAAGTAAACGCACACCCAATTGCGAAATCTGTGCTTCGCTAATATCAATGAAGTCGCTCATCACCACGGCACCATCAAAGGCTTTAGCTCGCTCCCAAGGCAGTCCTGCTTGCTTGAGTTGGCTTTGCAGCATGCGCTTAGTTAAATCAAGCCCCACCGCTGCTTGAGTGAGGCCTTGCTCGGTCATACGCAAGCAGATCTCAGCTTCGTAATGCAACCTATCGCCTTGATGCTGAGCATAAAGGTGCTGGCTAAGACTACTGCTAGGCTTATTAAATACCACCATCTGCTCTGGAATAGCATTGCCTAACTCGTGAATATGCTCAACATAATTACGGCCAATACATACAATTTTTCCCGGTAAGCTCATGGGCGTTTTCTCTTTTTTCTTTATTTGCGGCTCAGTGTAACTGCCTTTGTAAAGTGCGCCAAGCTAGACACCATAGCGTCGACGATAGTGCTGTGCGGCGTACATCAAGCCCGCGCTACCTACCAGGGTGGGTAGCAGCCAACCAATTAACTGGGCATCACTTCCTAATACCGCATTGAATAGACGGCGTCCGCCAAAGGCACCAAAAGCGGTATACACACCAATACCGGAGCCTATCATGGCGCTCAGGTGCTCAATAACCCAGCTACGAGGCCGCAGAGAGGGTCGGTAAATATAATGCGCCATAGTGACTGCGATAACCATGGCTAACACCGAAAACGCCAGCAATAAAACTTGTTGCTGTTGCCACCCTAGGTAAAAGGTATAACACGCACATACAGCCAGTGCTGCAATAAGCCCAAGGTGAGCTGGCGTGCGTAATAAGGAACGCTGCTCCTTGGCCACCAACACTCGCCGGCCATGATAAACCGACACCCACACCAACATTGATAACATGCTTAAAAACCATGCCATACGATGGTTAACCTGTAGATAGCGGCGTAACTCTTCTGCCGTGCTCAGGGTATCGATATTACGCGCGCCCAACGGGTCTAATAGCACTAATGCACAGCAAAAAAGGCCACTGCCTGCAATTGCGTACATCACATACGCATAGGCCTTACCACTTTGATTGTGCAGCCGGGAGCCTTTGGCCGCGCACACTGGCAGCCAAAATAACACTAAAGCAATGCATCCTAATACAATATGTATATAAAGCGCCCCTTGATGTAACCAATACATAACTCTTCTCACTGTGTTGCCAATTAACAGTGTTAGAGTACAAACGCCGTGCTGACGCGGTAAGTCACATTCGTCATTTTGGCGCGTGACATCTGTCACAACATGCGTTGCACTGCTGGTGTTAGATGCGTGCTGTGGATATAGTTAAGGAATGAAAAAATACTTTCGTTATCAGTTATCTTGGTTAGTGGTCGTGCTCGTAACTTGGGCCGTTATCGCGATACCGCGCATCATGTTCAACGCTGAGCATGGATTTACTGCATTAGCCACCATAGAAGTGGTGATACACACACTCATGTTGCTTTGCTTACTACTGGTCATAAACGAGCAAGAGCAAAGTTACGGCTACCCGCTGCGCTATGTACTGCTCGTTGTTATTGGTGCGGGCATTATCGGCCTGCAACTGCTCACCAGCGCAACACTGATTCTCATTTACATGGTGATGTTTAGCGCCATTTTGGTTTATTACTTACCGCTGCGTTACTGTTACCTCAGCATTGCTATCAACGCGGTACTCTTTTTACTTCTACAGCGATTTTATTGGCACCACCCATGGCCTGTTTTGAATACGCTTTCTACCAGCGCCTTTTGCTTATTCGCGTTAGTGGTGAGTCAACGCACAATGGCTGAACAGCAAGCCAAAGAAGCACTGCAAATCAGTAATGCCTCCTTGCAAACCACTCAAGCCTTATTAATCCAAGCTGGAGCAAGTGAAGAGCGCTTACACCTTGCGCGTGAACTGCATGATGATGTAGGCCATCAATTAACGAGCCTTATAATGCAACTCGATATTGCTCGGCGTACCGCCTCGGATACGCTTAAACCACAACTTGAACACTGTTATCAGCATGCTCGGCAAACGCTTGCTAGTGTGCGCTCTGTGGTCAGTGATAAACGCAACCACAGCCCGATTGATTTACAGTCTACCTTAATGCAGTTAGCTGAAAACACGCCACGCATTGCGGTGGTTGTACACTACCAAGCTCACCCACTGCTGGCACAACTTAATTATGCCCAATGTGTGCTGCGCTGTGCTCAAGAGGGAATTAGCAATGCTTTAAAGCATTCGCTTGCTACGGAGCTACATATACATTTATATAACCATAACCCACTGCGGTTGACGATCAGTGACAATGGTGGTCACTTACATAATCCAGTGCCTGGCAATGGCCTGTTGGGGTTAAAGGAGCGCGTGGAGACCTTGGGCGGCACGTTTACGTTCACACCTAATAGTAAAGGCATGGTGCTAAATGCGGAGTTTCCCTATGCAAACAACAGCCATTAAAGTTCACCTAGTTGACGACCAACACTTAGTTCGTGCAGGGTTGGCGAGTTTGCTGGCGCTTGATAAGCGCATCCAGGTCAGTGGTGAGTCTGTGGACGGCCAAGCCTTTTTAGAGTGTTATCAACAGGGAAACGTGGATGCGGATGTAATTCTACTGGATGTACGCATGCCACGATTAGACGGCATAGGCGTGCTACAGGCACTTTCGAAGTACCACGCGCCGCCCTGCCTTATCCTAACCACCTTCAACGACAGCGACATTTTGTTTCGGGCTATTGAGCACAACGCCAAAGGGTTCATGCTCAAGGATGCATCACTGGAAGAGTTAGTTGCAGGGATCACAGCACTCTCGCAAGGCGGTAGCGTATTACAACAAGCATTAAAAGAGGCGGTGATGGCTAAGCAGCGCAGTGTAGTAACGCCACAAGTAAAGGGCTTAACAGCGCGCGAACAGCAAATTCTAGAGCTTATTTGTGCAGGCTATGCCAATAAAGAAATCGCCGCTAAATTACACAAAGCACCAGGCACTATTCGCAACGCGGTATCGACGATATTAACTAAACTTGAAGTGCGCGATCGCACCCAAGCCACCATTAAAGCCATCGAATTAGGCCTGTACTGCGCTGCGAATACACCTAGTGATTAATACACACTTGATTACGACCCTGCTGCTTTGCCTTGTAGAGGCTTCCATCCGCACGACTGAGCGCAGAACCGATATTTTCACCTTGATTAACGTGAGTAACGCCGATGCTACACGTCACGCGAAGTTCGGGGTAGTCATCAAAAGTAAGTTCACTAATGGCGATGCGAATTCGCTCGACAATGCCACAGCCTTGCTCAAGGTGGGCACTGAGTAACAATACAAACTCTTCGCCACCAAAACGAGCGGCTAAGTCATGCTCACGTAATTGCTTGGTGAGGCAATAGGCCACGCATTCCAACACTTCATCACCAGCCTGATGACCAAAGCGGTCATTCACCTTCTTAAATAAATCTAAATCGACGACCGCAATGCTGCTACTTTTTCCCCTTAGCCCACCGCAGCGTAAGCTGTGTTCAGCGGCATCCATAAAGGCATTTCGCTGCATTAATTGGGTCAAGTCGTCAAACCGAGCTTGGTGCTGCCAATAGTGTTTCGAATCAGTCTCATTGAGTAATTGCGACTGCAATAGCCGCCCGCCTATAGTCAACATAGAAAGGGTCACAATAAACGATTGCAGCATAAACAATGACTGCATGGGGGTATCTTGAATAAAAGGGCCAAAGTCATGACCAAAAAGCACCACTAGCGCCGCTACAACGGCTAACAATACCGAATAAACAAAGACACTGGCGCAGACAAAGATCATCACCAGTACGCAAGGCAAAACAGCGAAAATAAAGCCACCGAGCCAAAGTTTGGCTGTGAGCATCGCCGCCAAAGCCAGTACAATCGCCGCACATGCCAGTGCCGATTGACGCAGTGGCCATTGCTGTTGCTTCACAGAAGCATCAAAAAATGCGTAGACCAGCAAAGCACCTAAAATGTCGGAAAACAGCAATTGCAGCACATACTGAGCAAAGAGTTCGCTACCAATATACCCACCTAAAATAAGGTTGGCTGTTAGCATCACCACAGACAACGCGATAGGTAGCAGATAAACTCGCACAACCAAGGTGACCAAGTCTTGAAAGCGGCTTAAGCCACTTTGTAAATGGCGTTTAACAAGCCCCGCCATCACCCAAGGCGCAAGTGTATCAATCAAAGCCGCGATACTGGTATGCACTACCCCATGGACCATGTCCGCCACCTGCATACCAGGATAATTAGCAGCGAAACTTGCAATAAAAACCACAATGGCCGATGCCTTGCCCAATCGCAAATACATCACTAGCGCTACACCAACACTGAGCCAAATCAAGGTGATATTAGCAGGCTGGGTTGCCATAAAGGTCATACCGAACTGCGCTAAAGCGTAGTACAACAGGCCGCCAATCAATAGCTTAGGAAACGTATTGAGATGAGGTAAGCGCGCGCTTGCATGAGATTGTGCTTTTACTGTCGGTGTCACAGCGAACCTGTCTAATGATTATTTATTATTTTGGGACGAAATATACCTTGTATGAGGTAGATCAATCCAATAAAAATTTACATTTGCTTAAATAATAGTCGTGAAATGTGACTAAAAGTGATTACCCCATGCAAAAAGCCACCCAACTCACCCTATTAAAATGCATCATAGTATTGGGACTGTTGCTCATTTTGAGTGGTCATAGCCTGCTTGTCGTGGATGGATTCCGCCAGTATTTTGGTATGTACAGCTATATGCTTGGCGCTATGTGTATTGCTATTGGGCTTATTCTCTCGCTCCCCACCAAAATATATCTAACTATTTTATTAATGCGCCATGAGGGCCACGATTCCAAGCTTTAGGTTAATTTTGGGCATAAAAAAAGCGGCACTAGGCCGCTTTCTGTCGAATTGTTAAAGTTACGACTTTTCTTGTAGCGTACGTGCAACCGTGCGCATACCTTGTGTCGTTGCCCCAGCTGCCCACATGCCCGTAGCGGATGTTTGGAACGCTGCGGCTAAATCGATATGCACCCAGCCTTGGCCTTCATCACGAACAAAGCGAGACAGGAATCCAGCGGCGTTTGAGGCGCCGCCAAAACCACCACCTTTTTGTGGACGACTATTAGCAGTGTCGGCATAAGGTGATGGACAGTTGTGCTGGTGGAACTTCTCCAATGGCAACGGCCATGCACCTTCAAATTCTTCTTTAGCGAAGCCTTCAACATCGCGCACCATGTCTTTGTCTAGGCCAAATAGAGCGTTATATTCCTGACCCACAGCCACTAACGCTGCGCCCGTTAAGGTGGCTGCATTAACAATGGTTTTTGCCCCAGACTCACTGGCGGCCATCAAACCATCAGCTAGCACTAGGCGGCCTTCGGCGTCGGTGTTCACAATTTCCACTGTGGTGCCGTTTTTATAGGTCAGGATGTCACCAAGTTTATATGCGTGCCCTGAAATCAGGTTCTCGGCACAACAAAGGTATAATTTAACTCGCTTGTCTAAACCACGACTAATTGCCAGGGCCAAGCCTGCGGTGACAGTTGCTGCACCGCCCATATCGCACTTCATGCCCAGCATCCCTTCGCTCGGCTTGATTGAATAACCGCCAGAATCAAAGGTGATCCCTTTACCAACAAGTGCAGAAGCCACTGCAGCGGCATCATCACCTGTGGGGTTAAAATCAAGCTCTAGTAGCACCGGTGGGCGCTCACTACCGCGACCGACTTCGTAAATACCAATCCACTGCTGCTCTTTTAGTGCTTCGCCTTTGATAATTTGATAGCTGACATGCTCAGGCGCCAGCGACTGAATAAACTCACCCGCCTTTTCCGCCAGGCTCTCTGGGTAAATTTCTTCTGCCGTGCCGTTGATCATCTGGCGCATCCAAGTCGCCGCTTGCTTAAGCGCTTGCAGCTCCTTAATGTCGCTTTGGTCGTTATCAACAAAGCTCACCCCATCGAGTACTTTAGGGCTAACAAAGCCTTGGTAGAATGCCCACTGACTTTCAGTGCACCAAGTATCGCCGCTTAACTGCACCGCTTTTACGCCTTGATTAGCTATGGCGCGGCCCGCCTTTTGTACGTTTTTAAGGGTTTCATCTTCACTTAAGTGCACCGTGGCACCTTGTTCATTGAAAGACACTGATGCATATTCGCCCCAATGACTAGGCGCAGCTTGTTCACTTAGGTGTACTAAAAATTGTTGACTCATGTGGGTCCTCTTGGACTGTGATTACAATTACTAGCAGTTTACACTAGGGCTATGCAGTTCTAAAGCGAAGTGAGATTAATGTTATTTCCTGCCCCATTACAAAGCGCCACCCTGCTAAAGCGCTATAAACGTTTCTTAGTGGATTTGCGCGACGAAGATGGTAATGAGTTTACCGTGCACTGTGCTAACACCGGTAAAATGACCGGCTGTGCCGAGCCTGGCGTGCACGCCTACTACTCCACCAGCGACAACGCCAAACGCAAATACCCGCATAGTTTGGAGCTCAGTAGTAACGCCCAAGGGGATTTAATTTGTGTTAATACCGCCGTAGCGAATAAAGTCGCTATCGAGGCCATCAACAACGATGTGATCGAAGAACTGCAAGGCTATGAACAGCTACACAGTGAAGTAAAATACGGTGCAGAAAATAGCCGTATCGACATACTGTTGCGCGATGCCGACAAGGCAGATTGCTATATCGAAGTAAAATCGGTGACCTTACTTGAGCACTCAGGACAGGGTTATTTCCCCGATGCGCAAACGCTACGTGGGCAGAAACACCTGCGCGAGTTAACCGCCATGCGCCAACAAGGAAAGCGGGCGGTGTTACTGTTTGCTGTGCTACACAGCGGCATCAACCAAGTCAGCGCCGCCGCCCATATTGATCCGATTTACGCCGACCTCCTGCGCCAAGCGCAGCAAGCCGGCGTTGAAGTGTTAGCCTATAAAGCCCGTATCAGTGCCGAAGAGGTCACTCTCACTCAGCGCTTGGCTTTTCAAGACTAATACTCATCTCGGCAATCAAGTTGTTGCTAATGTCGCCCTCAGAAAAATACAGCGGGCGCAAAGCGGCTTGTTGCGAGTAATAACGGCTTTGGTCGTCGAAGTGCGGTGAGTCTGAGTGTGCGCTCTGAGACATGGTCAGCAATCCTTTGGCAACCGGGCCATTCTCGGTAAAGTTCATCACAAACATCCAGCTTGAGCCATAGTTGACGGGGTAACCAGATGCACTGAGATTGGAAGCCAGTGGTGCGCCGCTAAGCGCATCACTGAGCGCGGGGTAGCTAACATAAGGGATCACCGTCGAATCGGAAAGCCCACGGCGGTCAAAGCGAAATACATTAAAGCCGCCTTCGACATGCATAGGGCCAGCCCAGGGGAGTTTTTCTCCTGAGGCCATGCCCCCGGCCAGTGTTTTTTCAACGAACTGCAACTCACCCAAGGTCGCATCCAGGGCAAAACCATTGTCGGTCACATTTAATACTGCATGCGCCAGAGTTCGCAATGCTGAGCCATCGGGGCGCAACGTGTTCGGAGTATTTGCAGCATCGATGCTGGAGAAGTTATCAAACAAGTGCACTGCTGGGTCAAATAAGTGCGCAAACTCACGGATCAGCGCAGCGCCTTTGGTCTGCAAGGTCATCTTGCCGTCAAACTGAGCCAACAGCGCGCAGGCATCACTTAAGTCAACCGCCCGACCATCAAGGTTAATAGGCTCGCTGCCCTGGGCCTGGCATTGGTTTACAAGCTCCGGAAAGACTAAGTCATAAAGGTAAATATCATTGCCAATTAACGCTTGCTCGAGCTCAGCTAATGAGAACTTGCCGTCTTCGCCACCGCCTTCACGCAATAGCTTTAGTCCCATGCGCGTGCGCAGTGATTGCGGGTATTGCACGTCACCATATTGCGCGGCAAATCCTGACAGCGGTTGCTCGGGGTTGGTAAGCCAATAACTGTCATTGGAATTTTGCACATAATCGCTGCGCTCTAACTTCGGTGCCTCAGCATAAGGCACGACACCATCAGCGGCAAATAATGAGGTATCGCCAGGGACTAAATCGAACCCTGTTTGCTCACGTAATGCCACTAATTGTGGCTCTAATCGCAGCGCCAAGTTAGCGGTTTCCCCTACTTTTAGAACGGTGGAGTCATCAATAAAAAAGGCATTGCCGTGCTTGTCCGCTGCCATGGTATTGTTAAAGGATACGCCATCAAACTCGGCAAATGCTGCTTTCATGTCGTCCAAGCTACTGGCGGCATTCATACGCGACCAAAAGCCCACCACATCCATATTAAATTCGTTGGCATCTTTAATGGTAAATGCATGACTGTCACTCCACCCTAATCCTTGCGCGGCTGGGGTCTCGATCATCAAGCCTTGATGTGAGTAATAGTAGTCTTTCGTCAAGGTAATACTCTGCCCTGGTGCAATGGCAACATCGATATTGATGGTTTTGCTGTTAATGGCCATAGGCTCACCATCTAAGGTATAACTTAGGCGGTCATTGTCACTGAGCGCTAACTGGTAAATAATGAAATGCCGAGCCTTGGAGAAGGTATGAGTCCAAGCGACATGCTCATTAAAGCCGATATTGACCACACCCGGCATGCCCTGCAAGCTGCCGCCCATGACATTGAGTGATTCAGGAATGGTCAAATGCGATTGCCAGAACCTGAGGTTACCGCGATGCGGAAAATGTGGGTTCGCTAACAAGCCACCCATGCCATTTTCCATTTTATCTTTACCTAACCCCCAGCCGTTCGAGCCCAAGTGCTCATACTTCTTTTCTAGCTTTAAGGTTTTCGTACGGGCATTCAAATTGGCAGCAAAACTCTGCGCCACCGCCCCGCTTTGGGCCATAACAGGTAGGTATTCATCGCCCTCACCAGGGTTGGCATAAAAGGCTAAATCAAGAAAGTTGGCAGAGCTTGCTAATTGCACTGTGGCCATAGAGTAGGCCAGCATATCTTCCGGGGTGAGCGTGATCACCCAAGGTTGTGAGGCGCACTCTGGGGCGAGATTATCAGCCCCGGTGTCACTGACATACTTATTAAACCCAGCAACAAAGCCTTGATAATGGGCGCGACTTTGCGCATCGAGCTGGTCGTAATTTTCTGCAGCATAGTCATTAACGCCCAAGGCCTTATAGCCAAAGTCTGAAATCAAATGAGCGGAGTCGCCGCTGCCAGGGACTTCATCTGGGCCAAAGTAACGACTACGGTGGCCTCGCACTTTGACGATTTGGTCCATCAACACACAGGCGTTGTCTTTGGCATAGGCGTAGCCACTACCAAATGCCAAGCTCTCAACATTGTCTGCTTTAATATGGGGAACGCCGTAAGTGGTCCAACGTATATCAGCGTTTAACGTACCATCGTCATCAAATAGCACCAGAGGTTTAGGTTCAGGGTCCGGTTGTACTGGGTCCGGGGTTTCGACCACAGGCGAGGTATTGTCATCGGAGTCAGAGCCGCAACCATTTAAGGTGAGTGCGCTGATGACGGCAAGGCACAGCGGCGTAAACGATGTTTTCATAGGGTGTCCTTCTCTATTGTTATTCTACTTGCTCTGCTTCACCTTGCCCTAAGCTCAGGTGTAAATCTTGACCTATAACGCCAAAAATTGACTTTACGCGCCAATTAGCGCAGCGTGGATAAAGAACAATAAAATAATAACAAATAGCACTATGAGTCCCTCTTTTGTCAGCCATCAAGTACTGCGCTCTTTGGTTTTATTTTTAGAAACAAAGGGGCTGAAACGAGCCGACGCCTTGCACCAGCTGCGCTGCGATGAGCAGGCACTACACCAGCCCAGTGAAAGCTTTCACCTTGGCCATTACCACCGTCTAATGCTTTGGGCGCATCAGCAACTCAATTGCGCACATATCGGCTTATACTTTGGCGTGCAGTTGGACCTTGAGCGCTGGGGCGTGCTTGGTCACCTTGCTGCCGTGAGCCCTAATTTACACCGGGTCATTGACTACGGACGTCGGTTTCATCCCTTGGTGCGCCACACCCAAAGCCTTACCTTTCATCAGCGAGCGCAAACGCTAACTTTGGATTTAGGGCCCACGCAGTCGCACTGTTACTACGTAATTGATGAGCTTTTTGCTAGCTGGCTAAGCTTTGCTCGCATGTATGTCTTGAAAGCTGAGCAGCTGACGCCAGTTGCCGTGCACCTAATGCGCTCGCCACCTAATAACACCAAGGAACAGCGTATTTACGAAAACGTGTTTAAATGTCCAGTGTATTTCAATAGCAGCACTAACAGCATGACCATCGCAAGGGTATTGCTTGGCCAACCTCTCAAGCAGCCCGATACCACCCTAGAGCAGCTGTTACTGCATCAAGCTCAGCAACAACTGGATGCGCGCTTTGATTTACGCGAAAAAGTAAAACAGCAACTGGTAGCGCATTTGCCACAGCGGCTCAATGTAGAGCAAGCGGCGCAACTGTGCGCTGTGCCAACACGCACATTGCAGCGTCATCTGGCGCAGCAGCAAACAAGCTTTTCGCTATTATTGGATGAAGCCCGTGCACGTCTGGCTTTACAGCTCTTTGAATCCGGCTACAAAGCCATTGATATTGCAACAAAACTTGGTTTTTCTGAGCAAAGTGCGTTGCAACGAGCTTTCAAGCGTTGGTATGGCAAATCACCAAAACGTTATCTTATTACAAAAAACAACTTGAAATAGTGGCCAAGGACACCATATAAAGCTGAATTAAGAAAAGAATAAACGCCACACTTTATCGTTCCTTTTTACCAGTCATGATGGATTCAGTCGCCATCGGGTTAAGAAAAAAGTGTTTGCTAAGGGGGTGGTATTCTGCTATTTATAGCCGCCGGTTATTTCCGGGGACTGTATATTAAGGATTTAGGAGAGTGTTATGCCAGAGCAGCGTAAACTAGGGTTAATCGCTCAGGCGGGGTTAGAACCGTATCAAGAACAGCCAGGCGAAGAGTATATGAATGAGCAGCAACGTGCTCACTTTCGCAAAATTCTGGAATCATGGCGTAACGAACTGAGAAATGAAGTTGACCGCACCAAGACCCATATGGCGGATGAAGCGGCTAACTTTCCAGACCCAGTCGATCGTGCCGCGCAAGAGGAAGAGTTCTCTTTGGAACTTCGCACTCGTGACCGCGAACGTAAGCTAATTAAAAAGATTGAAAAAACCCTCACACTTATCGATGAAGACGAGTTTGGTTATTGCGAATCTTGTGGTATTGAAATCGGTATTCGCCGCTTAGAAGCGCGACCAACTGCAGATTTGTGTGTGGACTGTAAATCACTCGCTGAGATTAAAGAGAAGCAAGCCGGTCGCGGTTAATCAACCATGACAACTACGGGTTTGGGCACGAGCACACCTGCCGCGCGCCACTACGTTGGCCGTTTTGCCCCTTCCCCATCCGGTCCCCTGCATTTCGGCTCTCTGGTAGCTGCCTTAGGTAGCTACCTAGATGCCCGCTGTCATCATGGCCGCTGGCTCGTTCGCATTGAAGATATTGACACTCCACGCGTCAAAGCTGGCGCTGATACCGACATTCTAAAAACCCTCGAAGCCTATGCTCTGCATTGGCATGGTGACGTCGTTTACCAAAGCCAACGTTTAGAGCGCTATCAAGCAATCACCGATGAACTTTATGACCGAGGTTTAGTTTACCGCTGTCAATGCACCCGCAAACAAATTAAAGCCATGGGCGGCATCTACGACAATCGCTGCCGCAACTTGACGGTGAGCGGTGATGAATATGCCCTCAGATTAGTTCAAAACCACATTATCGAGCGCTTTGAAGACCGCCTTCAAGGCGAGGTAAAAGTGTTGCCGCAACAAGCACGCGAAGACTACATTATTAAGCGCCGGGACGGCTTATTCGCATATCAACTGGTCGTGGTCATCGATGATATTGACCAAGGCATTACTGATGTGGTCCGTGGTGCCGACTTACTCATCCCCAGCGCACGGCAAATCGGCTTATTTACTGAATTAGGGGCCACTCCACCAAGCTATATGCACCTGCCGTTAGCTGTGGCTAGCCCAGGCTTTAAGCTGTCGAAGCAAAATTACGCGCCAGCTATCGAGCGCGCACACCCTCAACCAGCTCTATTGGACGCATTACGCTTTTTAGGTTTTCAACCTGACCCTGAACTGCTCCACGAGCGCGCTGCAACCATTGTTGATTGGGCTGTTAGCCAATACCCTAAAATACAGCTGCGTCAGGCCCTAGAAGTGCAAGTAAGTGAAAATGAAGCAGGCAACACCGAATTAACCACCCTATAAAGCCGTGATTTTTTGCTCCCTCGCTTAATTTTTCCGCCGCGCTGGTATATTATAAGCCACTTCTAAAATCGCCATAAATGCAGCCTAGGAGAGCGATTATCATTTCCAAATTGTTTCATTTTTGCCGACAAGCACTGTCCGCAAAAGAGCACATTGACGCCCACTCAGCAACCGTAGGGACGCTCGACGAGCCGGTGATTATCCCCCGCAGCGAGCACGGGATTTCGCGCAGCCAGTTTAGCCCCAACGCGTTAAAAGTATTATACCGACTCAAGGACGGCGGTTTTGAAGCCTATCTGGTCGGTGGTTGTGTGCGCGATTTGCTACTGGGTCTGCAACCAAAAGACTTTGATGTCGTTACCAATGCAACGCCAGAGCAGGTTAAGAAGCTGTTTCGTAACTGTCGTCTAATTGGTCGTCGCTTTCGTCTCGCGCATATCGTATTTGGCCGCGAGATCATTGAAGTGGCGACCATGCGTGGTCACCACGAGGCGCAAGACTCAAAAAATAACGTCAGTCAGTCATCTGAGCATGGTCAACTGCTGCGCGACAACGTCTACGGTACTATCGACGAAGATGCCGAGCGCCGTGATTTCACTATCAATGCGCTGTACTACTCAATTAAAGATTTCTGCATTTATGATTACGCTAATGGCGTCGCAGCCATTAAAGGCCGCCGCATAGAGCTTATTGGCGATCCAGAGACACGCTACCGCGAAGACCCTGTGCGGATGTTGCGTGCCATTCGCTTTGCCACCAAATTAGACATGAGCATTAGCAGTGCTACGGCAAAACCCATTACTGAATTGGCTGACTTACTTGCGCATATCCCGCCGGCTCGTTTGTTTGAAGAGTGTTTGAAGTTGTTTTTGGGCGGCAAAGCCGAAGCTAATTTCCATGCTTTGCGCCAATATGGGTTATTTAAGTATTTATTTCCCGCATTAGACAAGCTGCTTGATGCCAACCCAGGTGGTCAAGAAGAGCGTTTTATAGCGCAGATGTTTGCCAATACCGATGTGCGCATTAACGGCGACAAGAAAGTCACCCCGGCGTTTATTTTTGCCGCACTGCTGTGGTTCCCGCTGTTAGAGCGTTGTCAGTTGTTGATGCAACGCGATCAATTGCCACATTTTGAAGCCTTGGCTGCGGCCATGAACCAAATTTTATCGGAAAACGCCCAACATGTGGCAGTGCCAAAGCGCTTCACGCTAGGAGCACGAGACATTTGGCATATTCAACACCGCTTTGATAAACGCGGTGGCCAACGTGCCTATCGCCTGAGCCAGCAACCACGCTTTAAAGCCGCTTACGACTTTATGTTGTTACTGGTAGATAGCGGTCAAGAGGACCTAAAAGAGCTGGCTGATTGGTGGAGTGCCTACCTTAATGCCGATGTGAATGGTCAAAAGATGATGGTCAAAGCCCTAGGAGGCAATAACCGCCCTCGTCGGCGTCGTCGTAGCGGCGGCTCACGCAACCGCAACAAACCTAAGGGTGAGTCACAATAATGACTCAGGTGTACTTAGGATTAGGTGCAAACCAAGGCGACCCTATCGCCCAATTACACCATGCCATTACTGAACTCAAGGCTCTGCCGGGCACCACAGCACACCGCTGCTCGGCGCTGTACGCCAGTAAACCTATGGGACCGCAAGATCAGCCCGACTATGTCAATGCGGTGCTCGCAATGCAATGCACCTTAGGCGCACACCAACTGCTCGATGCCACTCAAGCGATTGAACAACGACTCGGTCGAGTGCGCAAGGCCGAGCGCTGGGGGCCACGTACTTTAGATATCGATATCCTCTTATTTGGCGAGCAATGCATTGATGATGCCCGCCTCACAGTGCCACATTACGGTATGAAAGAGCGTGAATTTGTGCTCTACCCACTTTATGAGCTAGCTCCTGATTTACAACTACCAGATGGCAGCTCGCTGCAACGCCTCGTGGCCAATACCCCACGCAATGGCTTAGAACAACTCTAATAAGGACAGCATATGGCGAAGATCTCAGTTTCTACTCTGGCAAAGAAAAAACAAGCAGGTGAAAAAATAACCTCGCTTACAGCCTATGATGCCAGTTTTGCCAAACTTTTTGCCGACAATGGCGTTGATGCCGTATTGGTCGGTGACTCCCTCGGCATGGTGCTGCAAGGCAGTGATGATACACTCGCAGTCAGCATAGAGGATATTGCATATCACACGCGTTGCGTTCGCGCTGGCAGCCGCGATTTGTTTGTCATCGCTGATATGCCATTTATGACTTACAACACTGTTGCTGCAAGCTGCGAGAATGCTGCCAAGCTGATGCGTGCCGGTGCCAACATGGTTAAGGTGGAAGGCGGCGAGTGGCTGCATGACAGTATCAGAGCTCTCACTCAGCAAGGCGTACCGGTCTGTGGACATTTGGGGCTAACGCCGCAATCGGTCCATGTGTTTGGCGGCTTTAAAATTCAAGGCCGTGACCAAGCGCAAGCGCAGAAAATGATTGCCGATGCGCAGGCGTTAGAGCAAGCTGGAGCGCAGCTTTTGGTACTTGAATGCATACCTAGCGCCTTAGCCAAAGCCATCACCGATGCGGTTAGTATTCCCACTATAGGCATTGGCGCAGGCAACCAGACCGATGGACAAATTCTGGTTATGCATGATTTAGTCGGTATTTCCGCAGGGTATATTCCCAAATTCTCGAAAAACTTTCTTGCCGAAACCGGTAACATGCCTGCGGCGGTGCAGAAGTTTTGTGAAGATGTAAAAAGTGGTGCCTTTCCTGGCCCTGATCATGAATTCAATTAGACGAAGATAGCTATGCAGACTACCAGCGAAATTCGCTCACTACGCAGCCAAATTAAGTCTTGGCGCCAAGCGGGGCTGAGCATCGCCTTTGTTCCAACTATGGGCAACTTACATGAGGGGCACTACTCACTTGTTGATAAAGCGAAAACGTTAGCAGATAAGGTGGTCGTCAGTATTTTTGTTAATCCCATGCAATTTGGTGCCAATGAGGATTTAGATGCGTACCCGCGTACCTTAAAAGCTGATCAGCAGGGATTAAGTGAGCGCGGTGCCGATTACTTATTTACTCCCACGGTACAAACCATCTACCCCAATGGCTTAGAAAGTCAAAGCTATGTTGACGTCCCTGGCGTGTCATTGGGTTATTGCGGCGGTGCCCGCCCAGGACACTTTCGCGGTGTTGCCACTGTGGTCACTAAGCTGTTCAATTTAGTACAGCCTGACTTCGCCTGTTTTGGCGAGAAGGACTTTCAACAGCTACAAGTTATAAAAACCATGGTGCGCGACCTGTCCATGCCTATAGAGGTCATCGGTGTGCCAACCCAACGAGATGTGAATGGTTTAGCACTAAGCTCTCGGAATAACTATCTTAATGAAGCGCAAAAGCAGCAAGCGAGCACCTTGTTCACTACCTTGCAGTGGGTCAAAGAACAAATACAGGCCGGTAATAACGACTTTGCCGACTTGGAGCATCAAGCTATCGCCCGCATAGAACAGAAAGGACTGCGTATTGATTACTTTAATGTGGCTGAGCGCAATCGACTGACAGCAGCGACAGCCAAAGACTCTGAGCTGGTGTTATTAGTGGCCGCCTATTTGGATAAAGTGAGACTTATCGATAATTTAACGCTAGACTGCAGCTAAGTAACAGAAAAATAAAAGGGATGAATACCATGAAAGCGATTTTCGCGTTAGCTTTAGTCGCCGCTCTAAGTGGCTGTCAGAATAGTGTAGAAAACCCTGAGCTTAACCAGTGTGCGCAGCAAAATTTTCAGTGTGAAACCAACTGTAGCAACAGTACCGTTGAAGAGAGTATGACCAACACCGTGTGCGTGGCCCAGTGCCAAGAAATCTACAACCGCTGTAAAGAGCAAGCCGAAAAGCTCGGCGAAATTCAATAACCAAACAAGCCGCCTAGAGCGGCTTTTTTATGGCTTATTGCTGAGCACAACTAAAGTCCCCTCCAAGGTGCGCACATAGGCGTAGGTGAGCCCTTGATGAGTTGCCGGAGGCGACAGTGGTTCAGCCCCAGCGGCCACCGCTTTAGCAAAGCTCTGGGCAACATTATCGCAGCATAGACTCAACTCAAAGCCCAGTGCCGGTTGCTTTGGCTGGGTACGGATATATTCTTGGCGAAAGCGTGATTGCGCAAATGGATGGCTAGCAAAGGCGATTTTGGCGACCCCGCAGGCTAGTTCGCCGTAAGTGCCTTGCTCGTCAATGTAGTGTGTCGATAAACCAAAAGCTTGGTAATAAAAATCCAGCACTTCTTCGACATTATCAACGAAGATAGTCGTCCCTACGCACTTCATAGCCACTCGTTTTATTTCTGAACAATAGCTTAAGAATAGCGCTAAGGGCGTATAAAATAAACAAAAACGGCGCTCTAATTGCGCCGCTTTCATTACTTACCTTTAGACTCTTGGCTGATTTTTTTCAGCTTCCGTCGCTGTGATAAGGTCATTTTATTACTGCGTCCTGCATAAGGGTTATCCCCTTCACGGAATTCAATTTTGATCGGCGTCCCCATGATGTCTAGGGCTTTGCGATAATAGTTCATTAAGTAACGCTTATAGCTATCCGGCAACTCATGCACTTGGTTACCATGAATAACGATACGCGGTGGGTTATAGCCACCGGCGTGCGCATACTTTAACTTCACTCGACGACCACGCACCAAAGGTGGTTGGTGATCCGCCTGTGCCATATCCATGATCCGCCGTAACATTGCCGTGCTAATTCGTTTAGTGGCGCTATCAAAGGCTTCTTCCACCGACTCAAATAAATGCCCTACTCCAGTGCCGTGCAGCGCTGAGATAAAGTGAATACGCGCAAAGTCGACAAAGCCAAGACGGCGGTCTAACTCAGACTTAATACGGTCTTTGACATCGGTATCCAGTCCGTCCCATTTATTTACCGCCAATACCAAGGAGCGTCCGGCATTGAGGGCAAAACCAAGCAAGCTTAGGTCTTGATCGGAAATGCCCGTGCGCGCATCAATCACCAACAGCACGACGTTCGCATCTTCTATGGCCTTGAGCGTTTTAATCACCGAAAACTTCTCAACCACATCACTGACTTTCTTGCGCTTTCGAACACCGGCAGTGTCTATCAACACATACTCGCGCTCATTGCGGGTCATAGGAATATAAATGGAGTCTCGTGTGGTACCTGGCATATCATAAACAATCACCCGCTCTTCACCAAGGATACGGTTAGTAAGTGTTGACTTACCAACATTAGGGCGACCAATAATAGCCAACTTTATGGCTTGATTCTCCAGCTCTTGCTGAGCTTCGTCGCTCAGCTCACCGTCGTGATCAAACGCAGCAAAGGCTTCTTCCTCAGTGTCAGCCTCTAATGCGCTGAGCTCCTCGATAACCGGGTGCAATGCTGTATTAAGTAGCCCAGCTATACCACGACCGTGGGCAGCTGCAATCTGGTATACCTCTCCGAGGGCTAACTGATAAAACTCCGCACAGTTAGAATCAGCATCGATGCCGTCGGTTTTATTTGCTACCAAGAACACCTTTTTTTCCTGCTTACGCAGGTGGTGGGCAATGGCCTGATCAGCCACCGTCATGCCAGCTCGAGCATCGACTAAAAACAGCACCACATCGGCTTCATCAATCGCCAACAGCGATTGCTCCGCCATTTCTGTTTCTATGCCCTCTTCAGAGCCATCGATACCACCGGTGTCGACCACAATAAAGTCATAGCCATCATAGCTCGCCTGACCATATTTACGATCACGAGTGAGCCCGGGAAAATCAGCAACGAGCGCATCTCGAGTGCGAGTTAAGCGGTTAAACAATGTCGACTTACCAACATTAGGTCGCCCCACTAAGGCGATCACAGGAAGCATAATATACCTCTTAAACAACAAAAAAGCTCCGCCATGACCAATTGGCCTGAAGGCGAAGCCTATTTTAGGGCAAAGCCCAATTAATCTAACTTACGGCGCTTTAACGGCGCTTACTTCGCCATCGCGCGTGACAATGATCAAGCGATCATCAGCAACCACAGGTTCAACGTAAAACCCTGAGCCATCAAACTCGTGACGAGCGACTAACTCACCGCTGTTGCGGTCTAGCCAGTGCAAGTTACCTTCTTGGTCACCCACAGCGAGGTAATCACCTAGTACCGCAGGGCCAGTGATATACCAGCCACGCAGTGCTGGCTGTGACCAGCGTTCGATCCCCGAACTCTTATCTAAAGCATAGATAACACCATCAGAATCGACCACATAAATCGTAGTACCAACAATACTGAATTCGCGGTAGCTGCTGTATTCACGCTTCCAGACCACGTTACCAGAGCGAATATCAACAGCAGCCAAGTTGCCGTTATAAGCTAAGGTGTACACCATAGAGCCGCTTACTTTAGGTTCAGTGTCAACGTCGACTAAACGCTCGAACTCAGAAGCACCTTTAGGCTGGGCAATATCTGCCTGCCACGCAGCAAATCCACTGTCGGAAATAAGCACAGATAACTTACCCGTCTCTTCACCCACTAAGACTCCGCCATTCGCGACAGTGGGAGCACTTAGGCCACGCAAAGTCAACGGCGGCACTTCTTGCTCATAGCGCCAGCGCTCTTCCCCGCTATCAGGGTGTAACGCCAGTAACTTACCCGAGCCTAAGTTAACGTAAATCAGGCCATCTCCAGCGGCGGGCTTTGATAGCGCTTCACCGGGAACACTTTTACGCCAAATGACCTCACCAGTTTCTCGGTCAAGAGCAACCACTTGGCCATGCTCCGAGCCGATAAATAGCTTGCCATAGGCTTGCAAGATACCACCTGAGAGTTTGGCGCTGTCTGTGCTTTCCCATGGCCAAAACGAGGCGTCTGCGCGCACATCGTTCTCCCACAAGACGTCGCCATCAGTTAATGACAATGCTTGTACTTCACCAAAACGCGAGGCAACAAAGACGCGGTCTTTATAAACAGCGGGCTGTAAACGAGAAAAATAATGCTCTACACCATCTCCCACAGTTTCTTGCCACAATACTTGCGTTTCAAACTGGTTGGCAATCTCTGGTAACACCAACTCATCTTCATCACTGGAAGAGCAACCGGTGAGCGACGCCATACACAGTGCTAAGCCTGCCAGGGTTAACTTTTTCATACTACCCACTCCTTAAGCTGCTGGAGTCTGCTCGGCTAAATCGTCTAACTTCACTTGTAGTAAAGGGTTACTCTCTAAACCGCCATTGTCTGCTGCCGCTTGGTACGACGCCCGCGCTTGTGCTTTATCGCCTTGAGCTAGATAAATATCACCCTTAAGCTCGGCAACATTGGCCTTATAGCTTTCAGGTAACTGCGTATCAAGCGTTGCGAGTGCCGCATCATAGTCTTTCTGAGCTAGTTGAATACGCGCTAAGCGCGTGGTAGCAATCGCTTGCAATTCTGCTTTGCCAGCATTTTTTTGTGCCCACGTTAGCTTCTCAGCAGCCAGAGTTAAGTCGTCATTATCAACCGCTTCTTTCGCTGCAACGAAAGCCGCCAGCACGGCATAGCTTGAGCCATTGTACTGCTCGATAAAGGCATCGCTTTTAGCAACTACATCACTGTCTTGTGACCCAGCACCTTCAATCACCTTGTTAAAGGCATCAGATGCTTGCTCGGCGCTGCTTAACTGGTTTTGGTTATAGGCTTTCCAGCCATATAAACCACCTAGACCGATAACAATACCTAGTCCTAGCGTAATACCGTTTTCTTTGAAAAAGCGTTTAATCGCTTCTGCTTGTTGTTCTTCTGTTGAATAAATTTCCATTATTACCTCGTAGACTCAGGTCTAAATCATCTCAGCCAATAGCTGGGTAATTTCATTCAAGGAGTGGGTTGCTTGTGGTTTTTCTTGACGCAGGTATTTCACTGTCACCACTCCCTGCTCAAGTTCGTCTTCACCGAGGATCAGCGCCACTTCAGCACCGCTCTTATCGGCTCGTTTTAATTGTTTTTTAAAGTTACCGCCACCGGCGTGTACTAGCACTCGTAAACCTGGCACTTGCGCACGTAACTGGGCAGCAATAACGGGGGCTTGAATACTGGCTTTGTCACCCATTGCTGCAACGTATATATCGGCGTCACGGCGAATGTCGCCGACGCTCTCTAATGCTTGCAACAACAACACCAAACGTTCCATACCCATGGCAAAGCCAACAGCAGGCGTCGCTTTACCACCAAGTTGCTCAACTAAGCCATCGTAACGACCGCCCGCACAAACTGTGCCTTGGGCCCCCAAACTATCGGTCACCCACTCAAACACAGTGCGGTTGTAGTAATCAAGACCACGCACGAGTTTTTCGTTAACCTGATATTCGATACCCGCTGCGTCTAAACGTTCACATAAATCTGCAAAATGTGCTTTAGATTCATCATCTAAGTGCTCAGATAACTTAGGTGCGTCGGCCAGAACGGCTTGTACATCAGGGTTTTTACTATCAAGCACTCGCAGTGGGTTGGAGTGCATGCGGCGCTTTGAATCTTCATCGAGCTTGTCTTCGTGCTGCGCTAGGTAAGCAATAAGTGCGTCACGATATTGTGCACGCGCTTCATTGGAGCCTAACGAATTAAGCTCGAGGCGTACATGCTCGCTAATACCAAATTGTTGCCAAAGCTGCGCAGTAAGCATGATCACTTCGGCATCAATATCAGCACTGGCAATACCAAACACTTCCAAACCGAACTGATGAAATTGGCGATAACGACCTTTTTGAGGGCGCTCATGGCGGAACATAGGCCCCATATACCACAGGCGCTGTTCTTGATTATACAGTAAACCATTTTGGTTCCCGGCACGCACACACACCGCTGTGCCCTCAGGACGTAAGGTGAGGCTATCACCGTTACGATCGGCAAAGGTATACATTTCCTTTTCTACGATATCAGTCACTTCGCCAATAGAGCGCTTGAAAAGATCGGTTGATTCAACGATCGGGAAGCGGATTTCTTGATAACCGAAAGAGGCCACACACTGGCGCAAGGTATCTTCCACTTTCTGCCAAACTTGTGTATCACCCGGTAGGATGTCATTCATCCCACGGACTGCTTGAATTTGTTTTGCCACTGATAATCCCAAAAATTCTGTTTAGGCGCTCAAGCGCCGATGTCAAAGCGTCGATAAATTAAACGCGCCATTATAGCCTTTTGCGCCGCTACCACCAAGTAGCAGAGCAAGGCTTAATCAACTAATTTAACGTCAATTAGCGTTTGTTGTTCTTGTTTAGCGAGGTAATCGCGCACTTGCTCTTCAAGTTGATCGACAATGTTATCGTTATCGATACGCAGCTTTTGTCGCTGACCGTTGATATACAAGCCTGATCGGCGATTTGCCCCGGCTAAGCCAATATCACTCACCAAGGCTTCACCCGGGCCATTGACTACGCAGCCGATCACAGAAACGGTCATCGGCTTGACCACGTCTTCGAGGCGCTCTTCAAGCTGGTTCATGGTGGAGACCACATCAAACTCTTGACGCGAACAGCTTGGGCAGGCAATAAAGTTAATACCGCGCGAACGTATGCGCAACGATTTAAGGATATCAAAGCCGACTTTAATTTCTTGCACAGGATCGGCCGCCAACGACACCCGTAAAGTATCACCAATCCCCTCGGCTAGGAGCATGCCTAAACCGACTGCTGACTTCACCGAGCCAGAACGAAAACCACCTGCTTCGGTGATCCCTAAATGCAACGGCTGATCAATTTCTTGTGCTAACAATCGGTATGCGCCGACAGCCAAAAATACATCTGAGGCTTTGACGGACACTTTAAACTGGTCGAAGTTGAGACGCTGTAAAATTTCCACATGACGCATCGCCGATTCAAGCAGAGCTTCAGGCGTTGGCTCGCCGTACTTTTCTTGTAAATCACGCTCTAGTGAGCCGCCATTAACGCCGATACGAATCGGAATATTACGTTCACCAGCGGCATCGACGACTGCTCGAATTCGCTCTTCATTACCGATATTCCCGGGGTTGATACGTAGGCAATCAGCGCCGTACTCAGCCACTTTAAGCGCGATACGATAGTCAAAGTGGATATCCGTAACTAGCGGAATATCCACTTGCTCTTTAATGCTTTTAAACGCCTCTGCCGCCGCCATAGTGGGCACTGAGACACGCACCAAGTCTGCGCCTGCTTGCTTAATAGCTTGAATTTGCTTGACTGTGGCATCGACGTCCATGGTGTCGGTATTGGTCATGGACTGCACCGCAATTGGCGCGCCGTCGCCAATAGGCACATCACCTACATAAATACGCGTCGATTTGCGGCGTTTGATCGGTGACTCTGAAAACATACTACTTACTCTGTTAACGGTAATGAAAATTTAGCGAGGCGGTTTTTCGGAAACTGTGAAATATCAACCGCTTCACCATTTAATTCGATATCAACAACATCGTGTTTGCCAAGCGTGACAGCAAAAGGCGCTTTGCCAATGAGTTCAAGCTCTTGTCCTGCATTTTTTATATCGTAAACTAGGCGCTTACCATCAGCATCTTCTACCGCCACCCAGCACTCACCGCTAAAACGCATATATACACGCTGCTGACCACTTTTTAAGGGCTCGCTTTGCACTGCAGTATTTGCTGTAGGTGCTGCATCAGCAGTCTCTTCACGCTCTTCTGTCGCAGTGTTAGAGATTGGCTCTTGCGCGCTCAGCGTCGTAGCTGATTGCTGTGCTTCGGGAGCAGGTGTTTGTTGACTTTGTTCTTGGATTTCGCCACCTGGTTGCACTGGCTGTTGCTTAGCGCTTTCAGGCCCTTCACTGGATATTGGGCTCGAGCTCACAGTGCTGGACTCTGGGGTAGACAAACTCAGCGGGTCATCACTATTTTGCCACCACCAAATAGCGGAAGAGCCCAAGATGATAGCTAGGATAATATAGCTTACCAGCATCAAGCGGTTGTCATGGGCTTCTTTTTCAGTTCTTCGCGAAAAGCTTTGCATGGCCGCGATTTGTTCACTGTCATCTTGTGGGTCATAACCCTCAAGCAATTCTTTATGATCTAGGCCTACCACTTTGCAGTAAGCCTTCACATAGCCTTTAACAAAGATCGGCGGGCCGAGCTTTTCGAGGCGGTCATGCTCTAAATCATCAAGCTTTTGCACTGTCAGGTTCAGCCTTTTCGCCATTTGTTCTTGGCTTAACCTGTGTTGCTCCCTCGCTTGTACTAAATATTTCCCTATTTCTAATGGAGCACTTTCCTCTGTTATTTCACTATTTTCGCTCATATTTAATAGTTTTGAGGATCAACTAAATACAGTTTCTCGCCGGGTACTAGGCGAGCGCCCTCATCTAGCTGATTCCATTCCATTAGTCGTTGCAGAAGAATGTTATACTGGGTGGAGATACTAAACAGCGTATCTCCTTCTTGCACAGTATGATAAATGTTCGGCTCTTTTAAGTAAATTTTACTACCACTGAGCACGTGATCTGCGCTCTTAAGGTTATTCCATTCACGCAATGTGCTTAAGCGAATATTATAGCGTGCAGAAACACTGAATAAGGTCTCCCCTTTTTTCATTACGTGATAGGGCAGCGCCAGTGGGTCATCACTATCGACCTGTGCGCCTTGAGCGATAAACTCGCTGACTCCTTCACTGAGCTCAGTATTACTTTGCTGTACCACCACATCTTCACTTGCTAAGGCCTGTGTATCGGACGCTTGCATACTATCTACAGGCGTGGTGTCATCGCTCTCACTTTGTGCAGGGACATCACTCACCTGTGCCATTGCTTGTTCATCGGAGGATAAAGATGACGGCTCGGCGCCGTCATTGCTTTCGGCCACTACGTCAGATGCACTGTCAGCCCCTTCGCTTTGGGTCGCTACTTCATCAGCATTTTGTTGCTCAGCAACCGTGTCGACTTCATCGGTGACGGCTGTGGTTGCAGGCTCATCTTGTACAGCGGAGTCATGCTCTGGCAAATCGGCCGGTGACGTTGATTGTTCATCAATTTCGGCGCTTGCTTGCAGCGCTTCAGCAGGCTGTTGCGGTGCACTCTGCTCGCCATCGCTATTATCGTCACTCGGCTGTGCTGCAGGTTGTGCAGCTGACGGCTCTGGATTCGGGGTCGTTGTATCGTCACTGGTATCGGTGGTCGTGACCACCGCAATGTCCTGAGAGTCTGCATTAACCTGCTCGGTAGCACTTTGTTCGGTTTGAGTCGCTTCAGTATCTGAGGTTTGTGCTTTAACAACTTCTGCGGCTGTATCCACCTCAGTATTTGCTGCTTCTACCTTGTCATTTGTGGTTGCTGCATCGTCATTTGCAACTAGTTCGCTATTTTCATGAGCACTGTCGACCATTTCTTGAGTCTGCTCGGCACTGCTGGTTGCAGCCTGTTGCTGCGCTGGTGAAGTGACGACGACCGGCGCTTTAGTAGGCGTTGTCGAAGTGCTCGACTTTTTCTTCATCACCTTGATTTTTGGCTTGGCAACGATGCGGTCATCTTGCATCACCCCTTGCAACTCAGAAAGTTGGTGTTTGCGATACTGCTCTCGCAACTGTTCAAACTCACTGGCGCTATAGCGCTGCTCGCGGACAATACGCGCTTCAATCGAGGACGGGTACGTCAGCTCAATGGTTTCTGCTAATTTACGCGCATCTTCCACATGACCCATACGATCTTGAATCAGATAACCAAGTAACAATGACCGCGATGAAACTCGTCCAGTACGCTCATAACGCTGGAGCACCTGCTGTGCTTTATAAAAATCGCTTTTAGCATAGTGCACTGCGGCTAAATTAATGAGGCTGGATGCACGTAAAGAACTGTGATTCAACGCTTCTTCAAGGTAGGACTCAGCGGCATCAAATTTATCAAATTCGAGTGCGCACAAAGCTAAGTTTTCGTAGCTTTCCGCAACCCGTAAATAGCTTGGAATTTCAATGGCTGACATAAACTTGTCAACCGCGCCTTCATAATCGCCAATATCACATAAAAACACCCCATAATTATTCAAGGTGTTTGGATCATTCGGCTCGAGCTCAATCGCACGTTCGTAAGCATCTTGGGCACGCTGATGCTCACCGACTCGTTGATAGTAGTAAGCCATCGAGTAATGTACTTCAGGAAGCTCTGGTGCAAACTTAGCTGCGCGTTCGAGGTTATATTTAGCTTGTGTGCTGTTGCCCTGCGAGAGATAGTTGAGGGCTAATGAGATGCGCGTACGCGCGGCGTCGACATTATTTATTCGTTTTTCTACTACAGGCCGGTCGCTGCCCACATAGGTGCTTTCGGTTACACACCCGCCTAAGGCGAGTAAACTGACACTGGTCACTAAAAGCTTGCGCATGGCGTCGCCTCGTTAATTCCGTTATTGCACCTATATTACCGAAAAGCCCTTTTGTTTCATCTATTTTTTAACAAAAGGGCGATATTTTCTGTTATTGAGCCACATTTATAGCGATAGCGCTCTTTTCTCGCTCTTTTCTCTTGGCCAAACGTTTGGTTCTATCAACCACATCACCCACCAGCTGTCCACATGCGGCGTCGATATCATCGCCTCGGGTACGACGCACGATGGTGGTAATACCGGCCCCTTGCAGTACCTTCGAGAAGCGGTCGATGCGACTGTTGCTTGAGCGCCCGTAATCATTGCCAGGGAAAGGGTTAAAAGGAATCAAGTTAACCTTCGATGGCGTGCCTTTAAGTACTTTCACTAATTCATGGGCATGATCGGTGCTGTCATTGACTTCTTGCAGCATCACATACTCAATGGTGATGTCTTTATTCGCTTTTGAACCGTCAATATAACGGCGACACGCCGCTAAGAACTCTTCAATAGGGTACTTTTTATTAATCGGCACTAGCTCATCACGCAATTCGTTATTCGGAGCGTGTAAGGAGATTGCTAAGGCCACGTCTATTTGCTCTTTTAACAAATCAAGCGCTGGAACCACACCTGAAGTACTCAATGTAACGCGACGCTTCGATAAACCAAACGCCCAATCATCCATCATCAATTCCATCGCCGGAACCACGTTTTTCAAATTCAGCAGTGGCTCTCCCATGCCCATCATCACCACATTGGTGATAGGACGGCGGGTGCTGTCACCGTGCAGACCGATATCACGGGCTACACGCCATACCTGACCGATGATTTCAGAAACCTTGAGGTTACGGTTAAAGCCCTGTTGTGCGGTCGAGCAGAAAGTACATTCCAATGCACAACCCACTTGCGACGATACGCACAAGGTGGCGCGATCTTTTTCCGGGATCCAAACGGTTTCTACCTCTTGGCCACCATCGAGTAGCAAGGCATATTTGATAGTGCCATCGCTGGATGGCTGCTTTACCGAAATTTCCGGGGCGCGAATCTCACACTCAGCACTCAGTCGCGCTTTGAGTTTTTTATTGAGATTGGTCATGTCGTCGAAATTGTCGATGCCAAAATGGTAAATCCACTTCATCACCTGATCGGCGCGGAACGGCTTTTCACCAATGGATGCGAAATACTCGCGCATTCCTTGGCGATTAAAATCGAGTAAATTGATTTTTTTCTCAGTCGTGGCCATGAACAAACCTCTATCAGGTGACGGATAAAACGAAGGTGGCAAATTGTACACAATTTAACCATTATAGCAATTCCTTAGCACACTGGCTGCAGTGCCAATAAACTAAGGAATTACAAGGACAAGAAAAGGGCCCGAAAGCCCTTCCCGCGACTGTTGTCGTAGCTCGAAATTAACGAGTACGAGGACAGATTTCTTCTTCAGCGAAGAAGTAAGCGATTTCGCGAGCCGCAGACTCTGGCGCGTCAGAACCGTGTACTGCGTTTTCGTCGATGCTGTCTGCGTAGTCAGCACGTAGTGTGCCAGCAGCCGCTTCCGCAGGGTTAGTCGCACCCATGATTTCGCGGTTTTTACGGATTGCATCTTCACCTTCAAGAACTTGCACCATTACTGGGCCAGAAGTCATGAAAGAAACAAGGGCACCGAAGAAAGGACGCTCTTTGTGTTCAGCGTAGAAGCCTTCAGCTTGCTCTTGTGATAGGTGAACCATTTTTGATGCAACGATCTTAAGACCTGCAGTTTCGAAACGGTTGTAGATTGCACCGATGTGGTTTTTAGCTACCGCATCAGGCTTAACGATAGAGAAAGTGCGCTCTAAAGCCATGTTTTGCTCCAAATAACGTTAAATTTTAAGTGTTAAACTTTACCGGGCGCGAATTATACGCGCTTTAGCGTGAAAATCCTACTACATTGTTACGCCCGTGAGCTTAGTGAATAAACAAGTCAGGGCGATGACAACCCCGTTTCGGTGATGATGTGCTCTACCGCCCTACTGTGCTTAGTGCGCTGACGCAATAGCAAAAGCTGATCCATATCAAACCATCCTAGCGCCCTCACCGCTACACTGCCGAGCTATTTTTTCACTGACCTGGACTCAGTTAAGGAATCATTATGTCTGTATTTTCACCAGAGCTGCTCAGCCCTGCGGGTAGTTTAAAAAATATGCGCTACGCCTTTGCCTATGGCGCGGATGCCGTCTATGCGGGACAGCCTCGCTATAGTTTGCGAGTTCGAAACAACGAGTTTAACCTCGCTAACCTCGAGCTTGGTATAAATGAGGCCCACCAACAAAATAAAAAACTTTATGTGGTTTCTAATATTGCGCCGCACAACGCCAAAATAAAAACCTATTTGCGCGATATAGAGCCGGTTATCGCCATGAAGCCCGATGCCCTGATCATGTCTGACCCGGGGCTTATTATGTTGGTGAGAGAAAAATGGCCTGATATGCCCATTCACTTGAGTGTTCAAGCCAACGCCGTGAATTATGCCAGCGTGCTGTTTTGGGCCAAACAGGGGGTTGAGCGGGTGATTCTATCGCGTGAGTTGTCACTGCAAGAGATTGCAGAGATCCGCGAACTGTGTCCTAACACCGAATTAGAAGTGTTTGTCCATGGCGCGTTATGCATGGCGTATTCCGGGCGCTGCTTACTCAGTGGCTACATCAACAAACGCGACCCCAACCAAGGTACTTGCACGAATGCCTGTCGCTGGAGCTACGATGTCCAACCGGCCACCGAAACGCCGACCGGTGATGTGGTGCATAAGGTGGACCCAACACTTGGGTTGGGTGCGCCTACCAATGAGGTATTTATGCTTGAAGAGCAAGGCCGCCCGGGGGAGTATATGCCAGCATTTGAGGATGAACACGGCACCTACATCATGAACTCCAAAGACCTACGCGCCGTGCAGTATGTGGATGCGCTGACGCGTATGGGCGTTCATAGTCTAAAAATAGAGGGCCGTACTAAGTCGTTCTATTACGTTGCACGCACGGCTCAGGTGTACCGCCAAGCCATTGATGACGCCGTCGCTGGCAAGCCATTCGACGCCAACTTACTGCGCAGTCTCGAGCATCTCGCTCACCGAGGCTATACCGAGGGCTTTTTAAAACGCCATGCGCACCAAGAGTATCAAAATTATGACTATGGCCACTCTATTTCTGATTCACAGCAGTTCGTTGGTGAGGTGCTTGGTCGAACCGCAAATGGCTTAGCAGAAATAGACGTTAAAAATAAATTTTGTACCGGCCACTCACTGGAGTTAATGACGCCTAAAGGCAACGTGCATTTTAACTTACAACACATGGAAAACACCAAGGGCGAGCGCATTAGCGATGCAAAAGGCTCTGGCCATCAAGTGCGTATTCCCATCCCCGAAGATATCAACCTTGAACACGCCATTTTGATGCGTAATTTAGAAAGTGGTCAAGATACACGCAACCCGTTTAAGTCGTCGTGTTCGTAAGCCATATAGCTTGATAAGGGCGCATGCTCAGGCATGTGCTCATGTCTTTATAGACAATGTCACTGAGCAAATCGCACCACGGCTGGGTGTTCACCAAGTTTAAATCTTCCAGTGACAAGGTTTGTGGATGATTGCTAATGTTAAACAGACAAAAAATACTTTGTTGGCGGTCGGCGCTTTGTCGCCAAAAGCCGAAAATTTCTTGGCCAAGGTGCAAAGTAAACTGCGTTGCATTGGGGTGAAAGGCTTTTTGCTTCCCGCGTATCTTAAGCAAATTCAACATACCACGATGCACCTTTTGGTGATGGCTATGTGGGTCGGCCAATTTGGCCTCTAAGTCATGCCAGTGCCAACGATGGCGATTAATGGCACGATTATGCTGGGTATTATTAAAACGCTCATAGTCGTTTTCGGTCCCCGTGAGCGAGTGAATATACACACCGGGAATTCCCTCCAGTGCCAACATAATGGCATGAGCACATAGAAATCGCGCCACAGCAAAGTTATCTGGCCCCTGCTGCGCTCCCTGTAAGGCATCAAACAACGCGATGTTGATTTCATAAGGCGCTAACGTACCGTCATTTTGTGTGCGCCAACTCACCTTGGCACCAAAGCGCTGCATACAGGCCACCAGAGCATTAATTTGCACGGTATCTAACAGGCCCTCTGCTGGGCGCAGGCCAATGCCGTCATGGGAGGCTATAAAGTTAAAATAGGCCGTACCATCTTGGGCGGGGGGCATGCGCATCATCCACTTTTTCAGTGCTGTGCAGTCACCGGTAGTCAAGGTGTGTAATAACAAAGGAGGTAAAGAGAAGTTATAAATGCAATGCGCTTCATTGGCATTACCAAAATAGGAGAGGTTTTGCTCATTGGGAATATTGGTTTCAGTAATGATGATGGCCTGTGGCTGCACATGTTCTATCAAAGTGCGAAGCAGACGCACCACTTCATGTGTTTGCGGCAAGTTAATGCAGGAAGTTCCGGGGACTTTCCATAAGAAGGCCACCGCATCGAGGCGAAATATACGCACCCCGTTGTCGAGATAAAAGCGGATAATCGCCACAAACTCTCGCAACACCTGCGGGTTAGCAAAATCAAAGTCCACTTGATCATGACTAAAAGTGCACCACACATGTTGCTCACCCGCTGCAGTGCGCACCTTGTTGAGTAGCTCAGATGTGCGTGGACGCACCACGTCGTCTAGATTGTCACTGACATTGGCCGTTTTAAAGTAGCCCTTTCCGGGGGCAACGTTAGCAATAAAGTTACTAAACCACAGGCTCTTACTGGAACAATGATTGATCACTAAATCGGCCATCAGCCGGTAATCTTTGCTGATATCGTTAATATGCTGCCAACTGCCAAGGGCCTCATTGACTTGCACGTAATTCATCACCGCAAACCCCTCGTCTGACGAGTAAGGGTAAAATGGCAAAATATGCACCGAGTTAATGGCGCCTTCGGTGTAGGTATCGAGAAATTGTTTCAGTGTATACAAAGGCGGTTCAGTGGGCAGCGTATGGGGTTCATGAGCCTGAGTTTTATTCACCGAGTCGCCATAACAAATCAACACCGCATCCCGTTCATCCCAGCGACTTTTATGGGGTGTGGGCTGGCGAACCACATCACCTTTAAGCATCAGTTCAAGCAATTGTGCCGCGAGCTCCTGACATTGCGCATCATCAAGAATACCGGCGTAAATGATCGCTAAATGGTGGGTGACACGTTGCTCAAACTGACGCTGGCGAGAAGTCATACTACCCCGCCTTGCGTATGTGTGCGCTGAACTGCTGATTATCTAGCTCAACCGCTTCACGTAAACGGGCAAACACATCAGGCATCGCCGACACCACGCGGTTCCAGCTGGGTACGAAAGGCGCTTCCATCGGATGCTCTAAAAAATGTTGCCCGGCGTGCATAATATTTTGCGCGAACATTTCCACCGCCTTTTCTTCTTGGTGAATATCAAGGCTTAAACCATTCATAAGCGCATCATTATGATAGGTTTCGACAAAATCCAAGGCAATGCGGTAGTAAGTTGCTTTCAGTGAGCGAATGGTTTCGGTGGTAAAGGTTTCCCCTTGGGTGGCAAGCTTGCGAAATAGCGCTTTGGTAATATCCACCGACATTTTTGATAGTCCAGCGTTTCTATCTTCCAAGGAAAGATCTTGGTGTTTGTGGTCATAGGTTTGGGCAATATCGACTTGACATAAACGGTTATGAGCGTAGTTGCGGTACATCTCCGACAGCACGCCAATCTCTAAACCCCAATCACTGGGGATACGAATATCATTGAGCACATCGCGGCGAAACGAAAATTCCCCCGCTAAGGGGTAGCGAAATGAGTCCATATACTCGAGGTAATCGGTGCTACCTAATACCGTTTTGAATGAGCGCAGCAACGGCGTCACCAATAAACGCGAAACTCGGCCATTGATTTTTCCTGCCGCAGTACGGGCATAAAAGCCCTTACAGAACTCATAGTTAAAGCGTGGGTGGGCCACAGGATAGATAAGCCGAGCCAGCAGTGCACGGTCATAGGTGAGAATGTCGCAATCATGCAAAGCGATAGATTCAACTTTTGATGCAGCAAGGGTATAGCCCATGCAATACCACACATTACGCCCCTTCCCTAACTCCTTAGGGGCCACACCAAGGGCCTGTAGCTCACTATCCAAGGCACGTAAACGCGGGCCATCATTCCATAGTACCCGGTGTTTTTGCGGCAATTTGTCGAAGAATGTCAGCGCATGACGGTACTGTTGCTCGTCCGCTCGGTCCAGGCCTATGATGATTTCATCGAGATAAGGTACTTGCTGCAGGTGATTCACTATGTTTCCCAACGCGGGGCCTTCGAGTTCGGAAAAAAGCGATGGCAGAATAAGACCCATGGGCCGTTCTTGGGCAAATTGCACCAACTCCCCTTCAAGTTCAGCGACCGAACGCTGAGAAATATTGTGGAGTGTTGTGACAATGCCATTTTGATGAAAATCAGCCATGGTTACGCACCTCATCTGCTGCTAGTTGCTCTTTGATCAGCGCTAAACTACTGAGCGTTTCCTGCCAACCTCGCGGCCCGGCATGAACACTGAATAACGCGCTGCGTTTTTTTAAAATCGGGGCTGTGTTTTCGCTGTTCGCAATAACTATCGCAGTGTCTGCCGCCTCTAGCATTGCCACATCATTATGGCTGTCGCCCAGGGCGATGCTGTGCAATGGGCAACTATATTGCGATGCCAGCATTTGCATCACATAGTGCAGCGCTTTGCCCTTGTTCACTCCCAGACTCAGGTGCACAAAGCGCCCACCGCGCAACACTTCACATCCTAATTTCTGCGCCGCCAGCGTGAATTGGTGTAACACCTCGTCACTACCTTGCCAGTAAAGCGGATCGCTGTAATGGCGTGTTTGCGCTTGTGTTAATGCCTCGCCAGTGAGGCCAGTTAAGGCACTTAAGCGCTTAGACGATAGTTGACTAAAAGAACGAAAGCTGTCACCGAATTGTTCTGCCAAAGCAGAAATGCACTGTTGTAAGGTCACTAAAGGCGGGGCAAAGGGCATAATCCAGTAGTTATCGCACTGCTGAGCAGCTTTAGGTGGTGTAATAAAGTGCCCTTTGGGCACGTACAGAGCGGCGCCATTTTCGCAAATAAAAGGCAAGTCTAGGTGTAAAGCCTGGCACAGCGCATGGATTTCCGCCGCTGTTTTGCTGGAGTTAACGATCACTGGCACCTGCGCCTGACTCAAAGCATTGAGTAAGGGCTTCGCCTCATCACACTGATAGCTGTGATGATCTAATAAAGTGCCATCCAAATCGGTAAAGACCACCGGAAATGCCGACCCTTGAGTGGCGAGTTTGTTATCGCATTGGTAAATGTGTCGTGTGTTATCAAGGTGATAAACTACATCACAGTGCGCGGGTAAGTGAGCTAAACAATGGCGGGTTAAGCGCTCAAAATAGCTAATAAAGGATTTTACTCCTTGCTCGTCGAGAGTGTGCTCACTGGCTCCATGGCGGGCAATAAGCTGCTGCTCTTGCTGCCAACGCCACGCTTGCACAGCATCAAAGCTGGGCGCTTTCAACATGATGCGAATATCAGCGGCGTTGAAAACCGCTTGATACTCATTGGCCAAACGGGAATTCACACAACGCCGCCAGCGGCCATCTGGATCTTGGTTCTGCTCTAGACCATTAACCGCGACGTTAAGCTCACACGGGCTTTGTGGCTGCGCACCAACACACCAGCCTTCAAGAATAAACACATCGATGGGGCGCTCAAAATAAGGCCAATTCACTAACGGCTCGCGGTCATCGGTGGCTTTATTGAATCGCGGCACTCGGATACCACGAGCTCCGTCTTGAATTCGTGCGATCACTTTATTGAGCAGTGCAATATCATGGGTGCCCGGCACACCTCGGGTGGCAAAGAGCGGGTGCACTGACTGCGCTAACTGTTCACGTACCGCTCTTGGGAAGTAGAAATCATCTATAGAGCACGCGCAGGTATGCAAAGCAAAGCGCTGTTGTAATGCTTGCGCCAAGAACGCTGCTAAGGTGCTTTTACCCGACCCTTGCGCACCATTTATGGTGATAAACAACGCCTGTCCAGGTTGCTTACTATTTGCTAATTGCTGCGCCAGCGGCATGAAGTGGTGCTGAATTTGCAATTTATAACTCGACTGCAACTGTTGCGCTGATATAAATTTTTCAATATCCATGCCGTGCTCACACAAGGTTCGATTGTAACTATGAAGGTAATTTGCAGGACTTAGGCCAAATTGTAAAAGGCGGCCTTTTCATAAGGTTAGTAAATAAGCGAAGAGTAAGCGCACCAAAAAAGTGCAAAAAGGAGGAATTATGCGCTGCTATCGCACTTTGTTTTAGATCAAGCAAAGTAGTAAAACGATAACTAAAAGGCTGTCCTTGAACCGCGTTTTTTGTACTATCGCGTCCGCGCTGAAACAAGGGGAGTCGTGATGGCTTTATTAATCAACGATAAGTGTATTAACTGCGATATGTGTGAGCCCGAGTGCCCTAATGGCGCTATTTTTATGGGCGAAGAAATCTATCAAATCGAGGCGAGTAAATGCACTGAATGTGTTGGTCACTATGATCAACCAACCTGCGTGCAAGTATGCCCTATTGATTGCATAAAACCAGACCCTGCACACAAAGAGAGTGTGGAGCAGCTTGCCGATAAGTATGTACGCTTAACCGAACAATCTGCCCACTACGGCAACACATAAATTACGACCGAGGCGCAGATGTATTGCTTTTCTCTGCGGTATTCACATCATCATCAAGTGCTTGCTCTAGCAAATTAGAGACACTCGCTCGCAGTGCTTCACGTTGCGCTTGTACAAAGTTTTCAAGTGCTTGCTCAGCCGCTTGTTTAACGGCTAATTCCACCTCTTCGGCTAGACTGGCCGCTTGAGTAGAAAAGCTCAATGTCATTACAGTAGTGATAAGTGCGATACGTGCGAATTTCATAGTTGTATTCCTTTTTCAGTTTAATTAAAGCATCTATTGATGCGCTTACTGTAGGAATATCAAGGTCCGTGCCAAAAATTTAAATACATAATTATCAATAACTTATATATTTAACACGCGTTTTATTCGCAGCAAAGCTGTCCGTCTGTGGACACATATGCGTCCGCAATCGGACACTTTCGTTGTATCAGCTTGCTTATCACCGCAACCAAAAACAGCCATTGCTCGATAGACTCAGCCCAACAGGCTCAGTATCAAGCTATCGAATTTAAAGAGGGGTTAAGCGCCCACAATCCCCAATGGTGTGGCGCTTTTCCAGGCACCACGAGTAAAGTCAGGAATACTCAAGGACTCACTGCGACTAGCCACCGACTGCGTAGACAAGGGAGAGATCACTGACCAAGCGGCGCCATCGTATACATCTTGATCCAATGGCTCACCATTGCGCAGACAGTAGATCATGCGCCAAAACATCAAGAAATCCATACCACCATGGCCACCATTATGCTCTGCTTGTGCACCCATTTTTTGCCATAAGGGATGATCGTATTTGTCATACCATGGCTGCATGTCGTATTCCCACTCATGGAAGCTTTTGTCGCCTCCTTGCTCCAGCGCGATGCGATTAGGGAAGCCGGCAAACACGCCGTTGGTTCCTTGGATAAGATTATGACGACTATAAGGGCGAGGAGTGGTGGTATCGTGCTGAACCATAATACTGCGCCCTTTAACGGTTTTTATCAGCGTGGTATTCATATCGCCAGCTATGAATTCCATTTGATTACGCGAGTGTTCGGGGGGAAATTCGCGCTGTGCATACGCAGCACGTCCTAATGCTGGGGAACTCATGGAGGTGAGGTAATCGAAACGATCGCCACGATTGATATTCATGTATTGCGACACCGGACCTAAACCATGTGTTGGATACAAGTTACCATTACGTTTGGTGTGCCATGCTGTACGCCAAGAGCCGGTCTTATGGGTGATCTCTTTCATTTGCCAACGCAGCTCATGAATGTACGCAGCTTCACCATGGAGTAACTCACCAAATACGCCCTGGCGCACCATATTTAACACCATAAGCTCATCGCGACCGTAATTGACGTTTTCCATCATCATACAGTTCATTTGCGTGCGCTCAGCGGTATCCACCAGCTCCCACATTTCTTCTACAGTCAACGCCAGTGGCACTTCAACAAACGCGTGCTTGCCGCTTGTCATGGTATCGATAGCCATCGGCGCATGCCATTGCCAGGGCGTGGAAATAATAACAATATCAATGTCATCACGTGCGAGCATATCGCGATAAGCATAGTCACTATCGCCGTAGGCAGTGGGCTTGGGTTGACCGTTATTAACAACGAACTCAACGCTGCGCTCCAGCACTTCTTGGTGGGTATCGCAGATAGCTTTGATTTCGGTGCCTGCAATGGCACTCATGCGCTTTACATGGCCGTAGCCTCGTTGACCAACGCCGATAAAGCCGACCCGAACAACCTCCATTTTAGGTGCCACCAAACCGATCACTGAGCTGCCTTGGCGTGCAGGCGTCACTGCTTGTTGTGAACTGGCACAGCCAGCCAAAGAGGCGGTTGCCGCCCCAGCGGCACCCGCGCCTGCGGCCTTAATGAAATCGCGTCGATTAAACTGCTTCATAATCTATTCCTTGGTAAATGCGTCACTAGCACGCTATCGCAAAGCGATTGGCTAGGCAAAAGGAACAGGATGAATAACGCGCTGGTTGGAGCTGTCGCCAGGTGAAGTAATCCGGCGACGGCCTGTAAGCTAAGCGTGATCGATCAGTGGTTTTAGTGTGTCAGTGTTATTGATGAGATCGCGGTACAAGGCAAACTGGTTGTTTGCTCTGTCCAAATTATGCTCGGGGTACTTAGTGGCAAAGTACTTATCGCCATTAATATAATCAGTTAAAAAGCGTACACCAATCATAAATGGCATCACTTGCGCACCGAGCCAAAAACTGCGCTTTTCCTGTACCGTGATCAGCCCTTTTAATGGCTCAATATAACCCTCAACAATAGCGGCAAATATATCTTTACGCACTCGCACGTTACTAAGCTCGGTACTGTCTTCGGGTTCAGGCGAGCAAAAGGTACGGACCATATCACCGAAATCAAATAACCAATAACCTGGCATACAGGTATCAAGGTCAATGACCGCCTTGGCCTGATCGGTTTTGTTGCTAAAGAGCATGTTATTTATCTTGGTGTCGTTATGACATGGGCGCACTGGAACACAGGTCACAAGTTCTGCCAATTGGTGCACAAGATGAGTTTGCTGTTGGCAAAAGGCTAATTGCTCACTCACCTTGGCTACACGCCCTTGGCTATCCGCTTGCACCGCTTGCTCGAGCATGTCCAAGCGCATTGCTAAGTTATGAAAGTCCTGAATCACCGGATAAAGCTGCTCGGCGTCGAAATCCTCAAGCGCTGCGGCAAATTGACCGAACGCATTCGCCGCGACCTTCGCTTGGCTTGGTGAGCGCACCACTTCCTCGCTGTAACTACCACCGATAAACTCCAATGCACGCCATTTCTCACCGTTGATATCGAGTAGGTAGCGCTGATCTGTAGTGGCTACATGTTTAATAATATCAAGCTGGTATTGTTGTTTATGATGCTTTTTAAGTAAGTGCTGTTCGATTTTACGGGCATTCGCGACCAGCTTATCAGGCTTAGGAAACACATCGGTATTGAGGCGCTGTACCACGACCGCGCCGTGAGCATGTTTCAATAACATGGTGGTATTAATGTGACCATTGCCAATGGGATTTAAACTAAGCTGGGTCGGCTCAAAGCCGAACTGGTGCGCCAATAATTGCGCATGAGAGTCTGTATTCATAGGTTCAATCTTGAGTGCCGCTTCGCTCATTGCTTAATCCCTTGAGCTGTTTTATTTTTTTTGCGATTACAGCGAGTTCATCTTTATAAGTCATGCCGAGCCAGGGCTGTGTGGCAGGGTAAACATCAACGGTCGCCAAATGATGGTCAATGCAATATTGTATTTGATCGGGAAGATAATACTCTTTTTTGACACCGTTGTCAGTGCGCGCCAAAAAGCGCTCGAAATTATCCGCTAACACATAAAATAATGCTCGCCCTACACCCCAAAAGGTCATTGACGCGAGCGTTCCTGAATCAATTTGTAACCTTTCATCCTTATCATTATAGCCGACAAGCTCGTCATCAACGTTTTGAATATTAAGCACTTCATCAACACGTTGAAGTTGATTATGGCTGTTAAGCTGACAGATCCCCCGATTCACGCCGCCCTGCTCACTACAGGTACTCGCCACCGGGTAAGCAACACAGGCCCAGTGCTCACTGTGCTCAAAGTGTGCCACCATTTGCTGATAGGCGTGCTTACCATAATAGTCATCGGCGGTGATCACGATGGCTTTATCCCTCACCTTGTCTCTCGCACATAGCAAAGCATGGCCAGTCCCCCAAGGCTTGTTGCGCTCATGTACTAAGTGAGCATAAGCCGCTGGTACATCACTGATATGTTGCTCGACCAAGTCAACACTCATGTCCTTTGGTAATTGCGGTAATATATGCTCGCACAGCGTCGCCCGCACTTGTTGATTTATGACCAATACCACATGGCGCACTCCCGCCTGATAAGCGTCTTCAATACTCAATTGCATTATGGTCTTTTGCAAACCCGGCAATACCGCCACCTGCTTGGCGCCACCAAAACGACTACCTAAGCCGCCAGCAAGAATAACTAAACTTAGCGTTGCTGCACTCATATTCGTCCAATTACTACGACAAAAGGTAGAGTGTACAGATAACTGAGGGAGTTGAGCAAATAGTTGGGAGGGAATCCAGATGAGACGCGTTTGCACGCGCCCCCACTTAAGCTGTTAATCAAGGTTGAGACACAAATACTTCTCTTCGAGGTACTCTTCTAACCCTTGGTGTCCCCCTTCACGGCCAAGGCCAGACTGTTTCACCCCGCCAAAGGGTGCCACTGGATTAGAAATGAGTCCTTCATTGATACCTACCATGCCATATTCAAGCGTCTCTGCGACCCGGTGTATCTGGGCTACATCTTGACTGTAAAAATACGCAGCTAAGCCATAGGGAGTGTCATTGGCCTGCTGCAGTGCCTGTTGCTCATCTTTAAAAGTGGCAACCGTGAGCACTGGGCCAAAAATTTCCTCACGACTGATACGCATCTCACTGGTCACATTACTCAATAACACTGGCGCCACAAAATTTCCTTCAAGGCTTTGGCGCTCGCCCACTAAGGTCGCGCCTTCTTGCAGTGCCGAGTCGATAAGCTCATTCACGTTAGTTTTGGCTTGTGGGTAAATAAGCGGGCCTATATCAACGCCCTCTTCGGTGCCTGGCCCCACCTTTAATTTGGCCACTCGCTGCTGTAACTTGGCAAGTAACTTGTCGGCAATGCGCTCGTCAGCTAAAACCCGGTTAACGCACACGCAGGTCTGCCCAGCATTGCGAAACTTACTGGCAATGATACCATCAGCCGCCTTATCTAAGTCGGCACTGGCGAACACCAGTAAAGGTGCGTTGCCCCCCAGCTCCATAGAAGTGCGCTTAATGGTACTCGCGCATTGTTTTAGCAGCTGGCTGCCGACCTGGGTTGAGCCAGTAAAGGTGAATTTACGTACCACTTCACTGGTGGTGAGTTGCTCTCCTACCGCTTTAGCATCATCACTAAGCAGAACATTAAAGGCGCCCTGGGTGAAACCCGCTTGGTGCGCCAAGTGAGCCAGAGCTAAGGCACACAATGGTGTGTGTTCTGAGGGCTTAAGCACAAAGCTACAGCCCGCCGCATAAGCAGGTGCAACCTTACGAGTGATCATGGCAATGGGAAAGTTCCACGGGGTAATGCCAGCAACTACACCAACGCCTTGCTTAATGACACTAATACGATGCTCAGGCTTGCTAGCTGGAATAATTTCACCGTAGCTACGTTTGGCTTGTTCAGCAAACCATTTTACAAACCCGGCACCATACGCAACCTCACCTTGCGATTCGGCTAACGGCTTACCCTGCTCCAGCGTCATCAGCTCAGCAAGGCTGTGTTGATGCTTCATAATCAACTCATACCAACGGTAGAGTACTTCGCTGCGCTGCTCAGCAGTGGTTGTTTTGAGATCTTTAAAAGCACGTTGTGCACTCGTTATTGCCTGCTTTACCTGAGAAGGGCTCACCCTTGAGGCACGCACTATCTCGCTCCCATCGGCGGGGTTAGTTACGGCAAACTCCCCCTCTCCTTTTAGCCATTGCCCATCAATAAATGAGTGTTGAAATATCCAAGCTGAATCCATAACGCACCTCCAAAACAAAAAAGCCGCTGAAGATAAATTACAGCGGCTTTTTGCATAAATTAAGTTCGAACCAAATTAATGCTCTTCATTAACGATGTTGAGGTTGTATTTGGGAATTTCAACCACTAAGTCTTCGTCATGAATTTTGGCTTGACACCCAAGGCGTGATTCGGCCTCAAGTCCCCAGGCTTTATCAAGCATGTCATCTTCAAGCTCATCACTTTCTTCTAAAGAATCAAACCCTTCGCGGATCACCACGTGACAGGTAGTGCAGGCACAAGATTTTTCGCAAGCATGGGGAATACTGATGCCATTTTTCAGTGCCACATCAAGGACTGTTTCGCCCTCTTTTGCCTCTAAAGCCGCGCCATCGGGGCACAATTCATCATGGGGTAAAAAGATAATTTGTGGCATTGCTTATACCTCGTCTACTGACTGGCCCGTAAGAGCCTTTTTAATGGATGCATCCATACGACGCGCAGCAAACTCGCTGCTGGCCGCATCAACTTTCTCAATTGCTTGTTTAATTTGCTGTGGCTCATCGGCCTGACTGCTAACTTCCGTGAGCTCCGCCATGGCTGCTCGCAGCGCATTCAACTCTTGCTCATCAAGCAAGTGACTGTCGGTTGCCAATGAAGCTTCTAGTGCCTCAACAACCCGAAGCGCCTCTACTTGCTGCTCTTTAAGCATACGCGCTTGCATGTCCTCTTTAGCGTTGCTCATTGACGATGTAAGCATCTCGGCAACCTGATCATCAGATAGACCATAAGAAGGTTTTACCTGAATCTCTGCTTGCACACCGGTGGATTTTTCCATCGCCGTCACACTGAGTAAGCCATCAGCATCAACATTAAAGGTAACCCGAATATGCGCTGCACCGGCGGCCATTGGCGGGATCCCTTTTAAGCTAAATTTCGCCAGAGAACGACAATCGTCAACCAACTCTCGCTCGCCCTGCAAAACATGCAACGACATGGCTGTTTGCCCATCTTTAAAAGTGGTGAACTCTTGCGCCCGTGCAACCGGAATTGTGGTATTGCGGGGAATGATTTTCTCCACCAAGCCACCCATGGTTTCTAATCCTAAAGACAGCGGCAACACATCAAGCAATAACATATCAGAGTCAGGCTTATTACCGACTAAAATATCGGCTTGAATCGCAGCGCCGACGGCAACAACACGATCTGGGTCAATGCTGGTTAATGGCTGTTTGGCAAAAAACTCGGCCACTTGCTCACGTACTATTGGCATTCGAGTCGAGCCACCGACCATCACCACTTCGAGCACTTCTTCGTTGCTGATCTGGGCATCTTTTAACGCCCGGCGACAGCTGCGTAAGGTTTTCTTAACCAGCGGCTGTGCCAGCTCGGCAAACTGTTCACGGGTCACGGTAACGGTGTAAGATTGACCATCAAATTCCAATACCACATTCACTTTGCCATAGCTTGTCAGTGCTTCCTTACAGGCTTTGGCTTTATTGATAAATAACCGTAAGGTATTGGCCGTTAATTGCGTAACGCCGGTTTGCTGCTTAAAGTAATCCACTAGCAAAGAATCAAAGTCATCGCCGCCCAGAGCGGAGTCGCCACCGGTTGCCAGCACTTCAAACACGCCTTTGTTTAAGCGCAAAATAGAGATATCGAAGGTACCGCCACCGAGATCATAAACGGCAATCACCCCTTCTTGGCCCGAATCTAAACCGTATGCCACCGCCGCTGCGGTTGGTTCATTCAGTAAGCGCAACACTTTTAGCCCTGCTAATTGGGCCGCATCTTTGGTGCTTTGGCGCTGGGCATCATCAAAATAGGCAGGCACGGTGATCACCGCCCCGGTGATATCCTCACCGCCGAAGCTTTGCTCGGCGCGGTTTCGTAATGCCTTGAGAATCTCACTGGAAGCTTGTACAGGGCTGATATCGCCTTGACGAGTGTGAATATGCAGGCTGTTATTGGTATCAGTGAACTGATACGGCAGCTGGCCGTAACTGGCTTCGATTTCCGCTTGGGTTTTACCTAAAAAGCGCTTAACCGAGATCAGCGTATTATGAGGGTCATCTGCAGCGTGCTGCTGCGCGTCAGTGCCGACGACCACGTCTTGCTCTAAATAACGCACAACAGAGGGTAAAATAGCCTCACCTTGCTCATTAGCTAAGGTTTTTGCCTCACCGCTTTGCACCGTGGCAACAAGCGAGTTGGTGGTGCCTAAATCAATTCCCACAGCGAGTTTGTGTTCATGTGGTGCCGCGCTTTGCCCCGGCTCAGCGATTTGCAATAATGCCATGTAATCTAAAAAACCTTTTCGTTTAATGCGCTAATCAAATAACTCATCTTCAATGCGTTCTAGTTCGTCTCGTAACTTGTAGACAAACTTCAGTTTGCGCACGTCATCTGCAGCCTTGTGCCATTGTGCTGAATCGTCGCTCGCTAACAGCGTCGCGAGTTCATTGCTGTATTGCTTATCTAAGGCAGCAATGTGCTTTTCAAACTCAGCGATGGCCGCATCCGGATCGCTGGCTGATTGCAATTCTTCAAGCTCTTCACGGAGCTCCATTTGCTGCATTAAGAATTCAGGGTCTTGCAGCGTCTGTTGTTCACCGCGTAGGTCCACCCCAAGCTCAGCCAGCATATACTCTGCGCGCTTTACTGGGTGCTTAAGCGTTTGCAACGCATCATTGATTTCCGCTGTTTTTTGCACGGCGACGAGTTTATCTCGCTCACTGCCACCACTGTGTCTGTCTGGGTGAGCAGCACGTTGCAATTCTAAATAGCGCTCATTAATTAAGGTTAAATCAACCGTAAAGCTGACTGGAATAGAAAATAGTTCAAAATAACGCATTGGTTAAACCCTATAATGAAAAGCCCTACATTGGGTAGGGCTTAAAAACGTGCGATGCACACCGCTTCGGCGTACTCACTGCTGGTTATTAAACAGTGAAGCTCTCGCCGCAGCCACATTCACCACTTTGGTTCGGGTTATTAAACTTAAACCCTTCATTCAACCCTTCTTTGGTGAAGTCCAATTCAGTGCCATCAATATACACCAGGCTTTTTGCATCAATGATCAGGGTTACGCCCTTGTCCTCGAAGGTTTCATCTCCTTCGCTGAGCTCGTCGACAAACTCTAGCACATAGGCAAGCCCCGAACAGCCGGTGGTTTTGATCCCCACGCGCAAACCTATGCCCTTGCCACGGTTTGCGAGGAAGGATTTAACTCGGTCTGCTGCTGAGTCTGTTAAGGTGATTGCCATACACTGCCGCCTTATTTGTCTTGCTTGCTCTTGTAATCTTTGATTGCTGCTTGGATTGCATCTTCCGCTAGGATTGAACAGTGAATTTTCACTGGTGGTAACTCTAGCTCTGCACTGATGTCGGTATTTTTGATAGTTGCCGCTTCATCTAAAGTTTTGCCTTTCACCCATTCGGTGACCAGCGATGATGATGCGATTGCACTACCACAGCCATAGGTTTTGAACTTAGCGTCTTCGATGACACCTGTATCAGATACCTTGATTTGCAGCTTCATAACGTCGCCACACGCAGGTGCGCCGACCATACCGGTTGCAACGCTGGGATCGTTTTTGTCTAGAACGCCCACGTTACGTGGGTTTTCAACATGATCAATTACTTTATCACTGTATGCCATAACTTTTACCTCGCTACCTTGTCATTCGCCAAGGCTTAATGATGTGCCCATTCAACCGATTCTAAATCAATCCCTTCTTGGTGCATCTCCCACAACGGAGACATTTCACGCAAGCGGCCAATGGACTCTTTAATAAGTTTTACGGTGTAATCGATTTCCTCTTCAGTGGTGAAACGACCAATACTGAAGCGAATCGAGCTGTGTGCTAGCTCATCGTTACGACCTAGTGCACGCAGCACGTAAGACGGCTCCAAGCTTGCTGATGTACAGGCTGAGCCAGAAGATACGGCAATGTCTTTCACTGCCATTAACAGCGACTCACCCTCAACAAAGTTGAAGCTAATGTTGGTAATACCAGGAACCGATTGCTCCGGTGCACCATTAAAATACACTTCGTCCATGTCGTTCATAATGCCGTCAATTAAACGCTGACGTAGGGCACTGATGTGTGCATGGTCTTTATCAAAATCCTGTTTGGCATAGCGGAATGCCGCGCCCATGCCAACGATTTGATGCGTTGCCAGCGTGCCCGAGCGCATACCACGCTCATGACCACCACCGTGCATTTGTGCTTCTAAACGCGCACGTGGCTTACGGCGTACATATAACGCACCAATGCCTTTAGGGCCATATACTTTGTGGCCAGAAAATGACATGAAGTCGACTTTCAATTCTTGTAAGTCAATTTTCACCTTACCGGCGCTTTGAGCGGCATCGACATGGAACATAATTTTACGTTCGCGACACATCTCACCGATGGTGGCGATGTCTTGAATGACACCAAGTTCGTTATTTACGTGCATCACGCTCACCAAAATGGTGTCGTCACGCATTGCTGCTTCTAGCTTTTTCAAATCAAGTAGGCCGTTTTCTTCAACGTCCATATACGTCACTTCAAAGCCCTGACGCTCAAGCTCACGACAGGTATCGATCACCGCTTTGTGCTCGGTACGCACGGTAATCACGTGCTTACCTTTTTTCTTATAAAAGTTAGCGGCGCCTTTAATAGCTAAGTTATTCGATTCAGTCGCACCTGAAGTAAATACAATTTCACGGGCATCGGCGTTGATTAAATCGGCAATGTCGTGACGCGCCTGATCGACCGCTTCTTCCGCTTGCCAACCGAAGCGGTGTGAACGCGATGCGGGGTTACCAAAATTACCTTCCATTGTCAGGCATTGCATCATTTCTTCGGCAACGCGCGGGTCCACCGGCGTTGTTGCTGCATAATCTAAATAAATCGGTAACTTCATTACTTTCTCCGCTTACGGCAACCTAGTTGCTTACAGTTGACAGCTGACTTGAATATTTTCTAACTTGCTAATGGCATCATTAAGCTGTTTATCTTGGCGATCGGCCACTTCTTTAATGTCGGACTTGCTGACCAACTCAGATAAACTAATACCATGTAAAAACTCTTCTATGCGCTGACTTAAGTCAGACCACAAAGTGTGGGTCAAACAGCGCATGCCGCTTTGACACCCACCATCAGCGCCATGACAACGAGTGGCGTCCACCGACTCATTAACCGCACTGATAACATCGCCGACCGAAATAGCACCGGCTTCTTTACCTAGTAAATAACCGCCGCCTGGACCACGCACTGAGGTCACTAACCCTTGCTTACGTAGGCGAGCGAATAATTGTTCAAGATAAGATAATGAGATTTCCTGCCGCTGTGAAATATCGGCAAGGGGAACGGGCCCTGCATCGGTGTGCAGCGCAACATCGAGCATCGCGGTAACCGCATATCTGCCTTTGGATGTTAACTTCATATCGCCCCCATACTCTTCAAGAGTGTGAATTTTAATTACCTGAGTATTAGAGTCAAGTATTTACTGGAAGTACTTGAGTAAAATACTCGGGTATTGACTGCCATTGTAATTACCTGAGTAAAATAGTCAAGTATTAACCTGCAGTGTATAGAGGGATCATGAGCGCCCCTTCATAGTGGCGCTCTAGTGACGTTTCTGAGTATCAGTCTTGGTTGTTTTGCTGTTTATCTACTGAAGTCAGCATACCGCGCAGAATATTGAGCTCTTGTTGCTCTGGGCGGGCACGGTTAAACAAACGTTTTAGTTTTGTCATCACCTGACCAGGGTGCTGTTTGATGATAAATCCGGTGTTGCTAAAGGTACTTTGCAAGTGTTCATAGAAGCGCTGCATTTGTTCGTTGGTGGGGTACTCGTTGTCGTCTTGTTCGACCGCTTGCTCTTGAGTATCTAAAAACTGCATGCGCGTCTCATAACACAGAGTTTGTACCGCCATGGCTAGGTTCAATGAGCTGTAATCTGGGTTCGCCGGAATACACACATGGAAATTACATAGCTGTAGCTCCTCATTGGTTAGGCCGCTGTTTTCACGACCAAAAACCAATGCCACAGGGCTGCTCTCGCCCTCTTTAACAAGCTTTTCACCGCATTGACGAGGGTCTACCATCGGCCAGCTCAAAGTGCGAGAACGGGCGCTAGTGCCTATGGCCAATACACAGCCTTCAAGTGCTTGCTCTAGCGTATCGACCACTTGAGCCTGCCCTAAAACATCCGTAGCTCCAGCTGCGAGTGCGCTGGCATGACTATCAATTTCACAGGCCGGGTCAACAAGATAAAGGTTACTGAAACCCATGGTTTTCATTGCTCGAGCCGCCGAGCCAATATTACCTGAATGCGAGGTGTTAACCAAAACGATGCGAATGTTCTCAAGTGCCATAGTACGGTGTTTATTCTTTAGTAAATTACGATACGCCGTAGTTTATCATAACCCTAGGTAGAGAGCCGCTGAAAAATTTTTCTAAGCAAAACAGTACTGCACAAAAAACAACCAGGTTATTTTTGCTCACGTATTTACTTTAGTTGAAAAACCGCTAGAATACGCCGGCTCGAAATATTGTTCTTTTACAACCCAAAGGTAATGCTATGCATCCGATGTTAAACATTGCGATTCGCGCTGCGCGAAACGCAAGCAAGGTGATTTTGCGCGCCTGTGAAGATTTATCAAAAGTAGAAGCCAGCCAAAAAGGCAGCAACGACTTTGTAACCAGCGTTGATAAAGAGGCGGAAGCCGTTATTCGCGAAACCATCTTAAAATCTTACCCTAACCACAGTATTATAGGGGAAGAGTTAGGCCAACATAATGGCACTGATGCTGACTACCTTTGGGTGATCGATCCCCTCGATGGCACCACTAACTTCATTAAAGATATCCCGCACTTCTGCGTCTCTATTGCCTTAAAGGTAAAAGGCCGTATCGAACAGGCCGTTGTTTATGATCCTATCCGTGGTGAGCTTTTCACTGCAAGTCGAGGTCAAGGCGCGCAACTTAACAGCAAGCGTATTCGTGTTAGTAACGCTAAAGAGCTTTCTGGCACAGTGCTAGCCACAGGCTTCCCATTTAAGCAAAAGCATCACATGGATGCATACATGGAAGCGTTTAAATCGCTATTTGTATACACTGCCGATATTCGTCGCGCGGGCTCTGCCGCGTTAGATATGGCGTATGTGGCGGCAGGCCGTGTTGATGGCTTCTTTGAGATTGGTTTGAAGCCTTGGGATACCGCTGCAGGTCAACTATTGGTAAAAGAAGCCGGTGGTTTGGTCATGGATTTTGCTGGCGGGGCTAACCACGAGAAAAGCGGTAATGTGATCTGTGGTTCACCAAAACTCGCGAAAGCTATTGTAAAAGAAATTCGCCCGGTATTAACGGAGTCATTACTGAAGTAATGTCGTGACCGGCGCTTGAACTATCAAGCGTAATAGAAAAAACGCGAGCCTAAGCTCGCGTTTTTTATTACTCTCTAAAAACCATAGTTAAAGCTGACGCCGGCAACTCTTGGCTCGGCATATTGCACATAAGTTTGCGCGATGTAACCATTCACTGGGTTATTGCCGAATTTAAAGCCGCGATTGTAGTAGTCTTTATTTAGGGCATTGCGCACCCAGAAGTTCACTCCCCAATATTCAGCTTGGTAGCCAACACTGGCATTAACAAGGTTGTAGCTCGGCGACTTTGAATTATGGCTATTTGAGTAATAGTATTCGTCTTTGCCTTCTACCCCTAAATTCACGAATAGCGCGTCGGTGATGTCAAAACGGGCATTCAATGCATACTGATAATGGGGCGCTTGCGCTTGATCGCGGTCACTTTGATCAACACCCTCAGCGGTAACAAAACCATCGATTTCACTGTCCAGTGCACCGACACTGCCCGTTAAGGTTAAACGCTTAGAAACAGCATACTCGCCTTCAATTTCAAGGCCGTAGTTTTCGCCGCTGTTGCCGTTATCAAAGTAGCCTGCGAACTGCTGGTCTTCGGTTTTCCAGGCTTTAAGCTGGATATTATCGCGATACATGTAAAACGCGGTGATGCGTAAATTAAGGCGCTTATCGGCTGAGCTGCCCTTCACGCCGAACTCAGCATTCCACAAGTACTCTGGGTCGAAAGTGCGATGGTTTAAGAAAAAGTCAGCATCTTGGCTTAACCCTTCGTCATTGGCCTTGGCGATGGCTTCGGCATTGATACCACCGGCTTTGTAGCCTCGGCTGATACTGGTATAAATCATCGTTCTCGGCACTACTTGATATTCAAGCGCCACTTTTGCACCGACCATGGTGTCGTCCACGTTCTCGACGACCGCAGCTGAGTCACTGTATTGGCCCTCATTGCGCTCTACGCGAAGGCCCGTGACCAATCGCGTTTTGTCGCTGATAGGCGTTTCTATTTGCCCATATAAGGCAATATTTTCACTGTCATAGGTCGATGTGAAATCACCGGCATTCCAGGTGTACTGACGCAATAAGTCAACATCGCGAGATTGGTAATATAGCCCAGAGACCCAATTCCCCGCTTTGCCGCTAAGTTGTAGCTCTGCGGTGTAATCTTGACGGTCACGTTGATAACTATCAGTGGAGCTGTAAGCGTAAGGATGCAAGCCCTCTAAGCACAACGCTGGCTGCTCGGGGTCATTACACACCCAATCTTCATCGTAACTATATAAAAGGTCAGCGTCTAAACCGGTTAAGTTAAATTGCACATCGGCAAAGTTAAAGCCGCTGTAGATGTTGCTCAGCCCCACAGCAACACTCTCTTGAGTATCTTTACCTGGCTCATCGGCCACACTGATACGGGAATTATCTAAGGTGAACGCATCATAGCCGTTATCAATATCCATATAATGAGCAACGAGCTCCGTACGCCAATGCTCAGTAATTTGCGAGTGCAGCTTTATGCGGGCGACTTGTTCATCAATATTTTGACTGTTGCTATCAAGGTACTGGTTATCAACATAGCCGTCTGACTTATTTTGATAGAAGCTCGCGCGCACACTGCTTTTTTCACCAAATCCGGTGCCTGCAGCAATACCGGCATCCCACGCATTGTAGTTACCCGCACCGAGCTTCACCTTAACACTGGACTCCAAGGTTGGCTCAGCGCTTTCCATATGGATCATCCCCGCGAGCGCATCGGCGCCAAAGCGCGTGCCTTGTGGGCCTCGGTAAATCTCTACTTGGTCAACATCAAACAGCATTGCAGCGCCGCCGAGACCGGAGTAATTAATACCATCAATCACCACTCCGACCGATGGATTAACAGGGTCAACAAACTGCGAACGCAAGCCGATACCACGAATTTGCACAAACTTACCGCGCGACGCGCCGGCAGTAAAATTCACATTGGCAGCTTGGTTAAGTAGCTCATCTAAATACTTGGCTTCGCGGGAGGCAATATCAGCCTCAGAGAACAAGCTTGCGCTAGCGCTAAGCTCTTGGATTGATTCGCTTTTAAAGTCACCCGTTACAATGATCTTTTCAATATCACTTTCATCAGCGTGTGCACTGAGACTCAAACTTTGAGCCACGGCACAGGCCAGCAAACATAGACGTGCATTCATGCGCAGCTTGGCATCCCTAGTGGATTAAAAAAGGAACACCGAGTCTAGCAAAATCAGGCCATTAAATGAATATCTGTGGGGGCTAAAGCTTAGAACGTTTACCTTTAAGATAAGCGTTGCGAAAGTCAATAAAATGCTCGGCGAGCTTGGTTGCTGCTTGGTGCTGTTCAGCTAACTCTAACACCATAATAGCCACTTCAGCAGTCCCTAGCTGATGCTCATGTGGGGCAATACGTAAGCGATAGTCCGACACCTGCTCAGGGGCAATAGATAACACCGGAAAATCATCTAAATAAGGAGATTTACGCATCATTTTTTTCGCCTCACGCCAAGTGCCATCAAGGAAAATAAACAAAGGCGTTTTGCCCTCAATACGCTGCACTTCAGTACAGACTCGTTGTGGTTCAACGCCTTGCTCCGGGAACACCACCCAAGGCTGGTAACGACTATCTTCTAATAGCGCTAATAAGGCAGGGTCTGGATCGGTTCTATCCCAGCGAAAAGCAAAGTTCTGCGGCACGATATCGGCTATGAGCCGGCCGGTATTGGAGGGCTTAAAACTCTCGTTGTGATACATCAGCAAGCACACGGCCACATCACAAGGCACCGTTTCAACCCCGGCACAAATACATAATGACTGCGCTAACAAGCAATGTTCACAACGGCTGAGCTTACTGCCTCGGGCTTTGTATTCGCGTTTAGCATCAGCAATTTGCTGCGCACGAAGTTTTAATACAGAATTAGTCACCACATACCTCAGGTCGACGATAGCCGCTTATTGTAAGCGAATTAAGGATGCAAGAACATGGTTAACCTAACCAATAGCGCGCGACTACGCTTTCGCCTTATGGATTTTAGCGACGCCGAGCTATTGTACGAACTAGACCAAGACCCCAAGGTGATGCGCTACATTAATGGCGGAACGCCCACCTCCAGAGCAAGCATCAACGAAGTGTTTGTACCTCGCCTTCGCGCCTACCTTAATCCTGCAAAGGGCTGGGGCATTTGGCAAGTCAACCGTATCGCAGATGATGCCTATCTCGGCTGGATACTCGTGCGCCCTTTTGATTTTTTCAGTGACGCACCCAAATGGCACGATATTGAGCTCGGTTGGCGCTTTAAACAGTCAGCATGGGGCCAAGGCTACGCCACTGAAGCGGCTCATGCGGTGCTCCATGGTCTTGCTGAACAGCAACCAGAAATACGTTACTTCAGCGCCATTGCGATGGCCGAAAATATCGGTTCCATCGCCGTCATGAAGCGCCTAGGCATGCGCTTTCAGCGCCAGTATGTACACCATGATCCACTGGGGGACTGGCCCGTTGTCCATTATCAATTAGCGGTGTAACCCACTGTAATGTGAAGTCCCAGCGTTTGAATCTACATTGGTTAGTACACCTAACAGGCACTAAGTGCGTGTTAACCGTCATTACCCTATTGATTCAAGGAGCTGAATATGAGGCTACCCCTCATTGCTGTTGCCACTGTTGGCGCACTCAGTACGTTTGCTAACGGCCATGCGCAAACAACACCCACACAACAGTTAACCCCCCATTTACCCAAAGACATCAGCGTCACCGAGCCGGTCACGTTGCAATCGTTACAGCATGACTTTGATGTATTCTCTTGGCAGTCCTTTATTGCTCTGAATTGGCCTGCAAACGCGGACGGTCTGCCGGATACCAGCAAAACCATAGGCCAACAAGGCAACGCTGTGGTATGGCAGCACTATAAGGAGAGTCGCGATATATTTTTAGCTAACGGCGCCAAACCGCCCAGCTGGAAAGAGCACAACCCGCCGCCAACCCAGTGCGATGCACCTAATAATGCCTTAGTGCTGTCGCAAGTGGGTAAAACTCCGAATGTGCTTGATGAAAGCGGTGAGCCGTTTCAAACCGGGCCACTGATAGATCAAAATGGCCAGTACACGCGCTTTGAAATTCTCACCAATAAAAAGATGTTCGATTACATCGTTGATAACGAACTCTATAACCAGCAAGGGCAACATAAATTCAAAGGCGACGCTGACTTCCCGTCTACCGATAACAGTAAGGATAAAGACGGCGCAATTATGATAAAGGCCGCTTGGAAAGTGATGGGCCCAGGCGATGATCGCAGCCGTTTTTATACCGTAGATGCTTATGTGTATAACAATCCCGACGAAAACCAGGGAGTTCAGGCTGCGTGCCAATTACAGCGAGTTGGTTTAGTTGGCTTTCATATCGCCACAAAAGTAGAAGGCAATCCACAATGGATTTGGTCTACCTTCGAGCATATTAATAATGCGCCCACGCAAGGCCAGCCGGCAACTAAGCAGAGCTACAACTACTACCGGCCCAACTGCGATGATTGCACTGCGGTGAATACTCCGCCGCCACGCCCTTGGGACCCAAGCACACCCCATACGCAACCCTCGCAAGTTGAACGCGTAATTGCAATTGACGAGGCAACCAACAAGCTGAACCAGAGTTATCATGCCCAACTTAAGCACGCCTTTGCCAAAAGCGTTTGGGTGAACTATGAGCTAGTGAGCACTCAGTGGCCCACAAACGCTAAAAGTAAAACGGATCCAACCGGCGTCCCTGCCCCCAGCTTTCTTGCCAATACCACCTTGGAGACTTACATACAAGGCGAGGTTAAACAAACGTCACCAAGCTGTATTGGCTGTCACAACAATGCCGCCATGACCAATGGCCGCTTTGCTGATTTCACCTACCTACTACAACGTGCACAAGCCAAAGGAGAAAAGTAATGAGTAAAATGGATAATTTCATCGGCTTGAGTGCCGTTTTAACAGGCTTTGCCGAGAGCAAACTCGCGCCGCAAATCGACCCTATTGATATCAAATCAGAGTACCTGCCGCTGTGGCAAGAAAAGGTTGATGAGCAAAGTAACGGCTTAAGCAGCAAAATTCTCGCCACTTACAGCGACCTAAAAAGCGTTCAACCGCCCTTGTCAGATCAAAAAATTGGTGAGGCCATGCTCAGCGAGCGCAACGGCGCTGACTTCACCATGGCCTGCCGGCAACTGATTTACCTTTGGTATATGGGGGCCTGGCCCAGTGTCCCAAAGGACAATAGTCGTACCGACTTCACCATAGTGTCAAGTAAAGCTTACTCTGCAGGGCTAGTGTGGCAGGTCATGCAAGCCCACCCTATGGGCGATTCGAATGAACGTTACGGCTATTGGGCGGAGAAACCCAGCGCCACATTAAGTGACTTTACCGGCCACAGCAGCGAGCAATAAGGAGTAACATGATGAATAGCAAAACCGAATATGATGTGGTGATTGTCGGCGCAGGAATCGCAGGTGCCATTGTTGCCTACGAGCTTGGCAAAGCAGGTAAAAAAGTACTTATTTTAGAGGCTGGGCCTGCAGTGCCGGCTGATCGCTCCAAATATATGGATACTTTTTTTAAAGCTGCCGCGAAAACACCCGAAAGCCCGTATCCACCGGCAACACAGAATGCAGTGGCAAATAGCCCAAACAACCCTCTTGGCTTACCCGATCCCAGTACCGAAAACACACCAAGATACACGGTATTACAAGTGGATGCTTGGCGTAAACCGACACAATGTTACTTTGATTATCCACCGCAAGATGCCAATGTCAGCGGCACGAGTTTAAATGCTAAGTTTGCTTTTGCCAGCTCCTACGAACGCATCGGTGGCGGTACCACATGGCATTGGTTAGGTACCTGCTTGCGCTTGCTACCACAAGATTTTGAGCTTAAAACCTTGTATGGCCAAGGAGTTGATTGGCCCGGTGGTGAGCAGTTTTATCAGGACTTAGTGCCGTTTTATGAAAAAGCGGACCAAGAGATAAACGTCGCTGGCGATAAACAGCGGATGCAGCGCCTGTATGAACAGTTTGGCGTCGACCCAAGCGGCACCTACGGTAATGATTATGACTTCCCCATGCCGGGGATCGTCCCTGCCCTACAAGACAGAGTCTACGAGCATGCCACCTTGGGCATGAAGTATGAGGGCAATGAAGTCTATGTATCGCCAACGCCACAGGGACGAAACTCTCGCCCCGGTGAGCGCCGCCAATGCGCCGGCAACACCAACTGCATACCCATTTGCCCTATTCAGGCTAAATATGATGCCACCGTGACCTTGGCTCGAGCACTGCAAACCGGGAATGTTGAGATCCGCTATCAACATGTAGCAAGCAATATCCAGCTCGATAGCACGACCCAACAGGTATGCGCCATTGATTACATCAGCTATACCCATGCTAACGGCATTGCTACAGGTCAGGGTTCGGTCACTGGCAAACGCTTTGTGCTTGCCGCGCACGCTATTGAAACTCCGAAACTACTGCTTATGTCGAATAAAAACCCTGGCTTCGAAAACGGGGTTGCTAACAGCAGCGATCAGGTGGGCCGCAACCTCATGGACCACATTATGTATTTAGGCTGGGGACTAGCGGAGAAGCCTATTTACCCGTATCGCGGTCCACTTTCCACAGGTGGCATTGAATCGCTGCGCGATGGAGACTTTCGTAAACAGCGCTCAGCTTATCGCATCGAGATTGGTAACGAGGGCTGGCAATGGGCTGCTAATGATCCCGGCACGACGCTCGCTGATTTCATATTTGGGCAGAACAATAGTCAGTTGAACGGCTACTCGGTGAATCAACAAGGACAAGAGCTACGCTTAGATGATAACTTACCAGCGAATAGTAAGTTGTTCGGTCAACAACTGGTGCATACCTTGAATCAGGCTTACACTCGCCAACTGCGTTTAGGTTACCTAATTGAGCAACTCCCCGATGCCAATAACCGAGTCGAGCTATCTTCGACGCTGAAGGACAACCTTGGCTTGCCAAGACCCAAGGTCACCTACCGCTTGGCATCCGATTACGAGCGTAAGGCGTTTGTTTCGGCGAAACAAATTACCACAGAGCTGTTCACCCAATTAGGCGCCACCGAATATACTCAAGACCCCGGCGAGCCCAACCTCAGTAATGCCGAGGATGCCTCGGCGACAAAATTCCAATACCAGGATGACAGTGGCACCTTACATAATTTTAAGTTTTATGGCGCAGGGCATATCGTTGGCACCTATCGCATGGGTGATGACCCAGCGACCTCGGTGCTTAACCACCGCCAACAATCATGGGACCATGCTAACCTGTATATGGTGGGAAGCGGTGTGTTTCCAACCATTGGTACTGGTAACCCCACATTGACGATCGCCGCCTTGGCATTTCAAGGTGCTGGCCACATACTCGACGATTTAGCAGGAGCTTAATGCCATGCGCTTTTTATCTTTGACTTACTATGCCTTACTTACAGGCATCGCCACCATGACTTTGAGCACCTATGTGTATGCTGAGTCAGCAAAAAGCATTTTAACCACCGATTCGTTTGCTACGCTAGAGCAGCAAGTAATGCAGTGGGGGGAGCCAAAAAACACTCTGGTAGTGATGGATAACGACGATACGCTGACGATGATCGCCTGCGCTGATGACCAATCCCCGAGTGAATGCCAGTATCTCGGTGGGGCCGCTTGGTATGCGTGGCAAAGTGAGTTAGTCGCTGCGCAATCAGGTCCGCGTGTCGCCGACACAAGTCTGGAGCTTATTGAAGCCTCTGACCTATTATTTGCGCTTAACACCATGGTTTACACTCGAGATAACGTCCCCGCCACTTTGGCACGGTTAAGCAGTCAAAGGGTGAGGCTAATGGTTGAGACGGCACGCGGTAATCAAACGATTTCTGCTACAGAAGACCAGTTTACCGACTTAACACTACCAGGTGGCGGCGATTTATTGAGCTTTTTTGCCACCCATGCGCCCAAGTTTGCAGGACTTGCTAGTAAAGCCAGCCCCTACTCATCGTGTGATAGTGACAGCCAGCGTCGCATTTCTTATCGCCAAGGAGTGATGTATTTGGCAGGCCAAGATAAAGGCAAAAATCTACTGTGCTTTGTGAACCAGTACAACGACACGCTATCACCCGATAAGCAAATTCGTAATATCGCCTTTATTGATGACACACTGGAGAATGTCGAAAGTATAAACCTCGCATTTGCAACTCAAGCGCAGTTCAACGTTGCCGCCTACCACTACACGGCGCTGGCGGCGCATAAAGCGGCACTGACCCAAGGGCCAATGGCGAAAAAGCACCAAGCAAAAGCCACCGAACGCTGGTGTGGGGTAATAAAAACCATGACCAAGGAGCTGATAAAACCAAGCTACACCCGCGAGTGCCGCTAATGTATAGGTAGTGATGGTAGCAACCGCGCTCTGGTCATATGCAAACATAAAAAAACCCGGCACTAAGCCGGGTTTTTAAATTCAGTTGAAGAAGCTTACTTCTTCTTTTTCGCAGCCTTTTTGTTCGGTAGGTCAGTGATTGACCCTTCGAAAATTTCAGCCGCGAGACCGATTGACTCATTGAGCGTTGGGTGCGCGTGGATGGTTAAAGCGATGTCTTCAGCATCGGCGCCCATTTCCACACCTAGACCAATCTCACCCAGCATTTCGCCAGCGTTGATACCGATCATTGCACCACCGATAAGACGATCTGTGTCTTTATCGAAGATAAGTTTAGTTTGACCTTCGGTGCGTGATGAAGCAATCGCACGACCTGAAGCAGCCCATGGGAATACCGCTGTTTCAATATTCAGCCCCTGCTCTTTTGCTTCTTTCTCAGTGACACCAACCCATGCAATTTCAGGGTCTGTGTAGGCAATTGAAGGAATGCACTTAGGATCAAAATAGTGCTTCTTGCCAGAAATCACTTCAGCGGCAACATGGCCTTCATGAACGGCTTTGTGAGCAAGCATAGGCTGGCCAACGATGTCACCAATGGCATAGATATGCTCAACATTAGTCTTCATTTGCTTATCGGTGTTGATAAAGCCGCGCTCATCAACGTTAACACCGGCTTTGTCGGCATCAACCAACTTACCATTTGGTGTACGACCAACAGCAACTAATACTTTGTCGTAACGCACAGGCTCCGCCGGCGCATTTTTGCCTTCAAAAGTAACGTATAGACCGTCGTCTTTCGCTTCAACACCGGTTACCTTAGTCGATAGCATAACGTTGAACTTGTCTTTAACGTACTTTTGGTAAATCTTGATAACGTCTTTGTCCGCAGCCGGAACTAGCTGATCAGCAAATTCAACAACGTCGATTTGTGAGCCAAGAGCGCGGTATACAGTGCCCATTTCAAGACCGATAATACCACCACCTAGTACCAATAGTTTTTCTGGTACGTCTTTAAGCTCAAGCGCACCAGTCGAGTCAATAACACGCTCATCTTCTGGAATGAAAGGTAGGTTCACCGGCTGTGAACCAGCCGCGATAATAGCATTATCAAAAGTGATGGTGGTTTTGCCGTCATCGCCTTCTACGTCAATGGTGTTGCTGCCAGTGAATTTACCGTAGCCGCTCACGACTTTCACTTTACGCATTTTTGCCATGCCGTCTAGGCCGCCAGTTAGCTGACCAATAACAGAGTCCTTCCAATCGCGGATCTTGTCTAGGTCAATTTCAGGCTTGCCAAAAGAAACACCATGTGACGCCATTTCGCTCGCGTCATCAATCACTTTAGCAACGTGTAGAAGTGCTTTTGAAGGGATACAACCGACATTCAAGCACACACCACCTAGGGTCGCGCGTGACTCAACGAGGGTCACTTCCAAACCTAAATCCGCAGCACGGAATGCCGCAGAGTAACCACCAGGACCACCGCCTAGTACAACGACTTGTGTTTTGATTTCGTTGCTCATGCTATTACCTTATTTTGTCCGAACGGGAAGCAATGACACGGTTTGCTGTCAGCATGCCATCGCTCACAAAAATTGTGCAAAGATTGTATCATTGCAATTTAAAAAAATCCCAGTAAAAACCGATTGCTGGGATTAAAGTTCATTATCTGTATGGCTTACATTACCAAGTGGCGAATATCGCTTAGGTAATTAGCCAGAGTCACAGTAAAGCGTGCTGCCAGCGCACCGTCAATAACACGGTGGTCGTAAGAGCAGCTTAACGGCACCATTAAGCGCGGCTCAAACTCTTTACCATTCCACTTCGGTTTGAAGTCTGACTTAGAGACACCCAAAATAGCCACCTCAGGCGCATTGACGATAGGCGTAAACGCAGTGCCGCCGATGCCACCGAGGCTAGAGATGGTGAAGCAACCGCCCTGCATATCGGCCGAGGTTAGCTTACCATCGCGGGCCTTTTTGGAGATATCCATAAGCTCGCGTGATAACTCCATAATGCCTTTTTTGTTGACATCACGAACCACAGGAACAACAAGACCATTAGGGGTATCAACCGCAATGCCGATGTGTACATACTTTTTCAGAATCAAGCTCTCGCCGTCTTCTGAAAGTGACGAGTTAAAGGTTGGGAACTCTTCCAACGCTTTGGCCGCCGCTTTCATCACAAACACCAATGGGGTGATTTTAACGCCCAGCTTTTTCTTCTCAGCCAGCGCGTTTTGCTCTTTACGGAATGCCTCTAAGCTGGTGATATCGGCTTCATCGTATTGGGTTACATGAGGAATATGTACCCAGTTACGGTGTAAGTTAGCACCAGACAGCTTTTGAATACGCGACAGCTTCTTCTCTTCGACTTCACCAAACTTGCTGAAGTCGACTTTTGGCCATGGGATCAAGTCGACACCTGCACCGCTACCGCCTTTACCTGCGCTACCGGATTCAACTTGCTTCACTAAGTCTTTAACATAGTTTTGCACGTCTTCTTTTAATACCCGGTTTTTACGGCCTGTGCCTTTGACTTTCGCCAGGTTAATACCAAACTCACGGGCCAAACGGCGCACTACCGGTGAAGCATGGGCATAATCAGCATTTTCAACGAAGTCTTCACGCTTCGCCGGCGCTGGGCCACTGGCCTTTTGCTCTTGCAGTTGCGCGTCGCTTGCCGATGTTGATTGTTGCTTAGCCGGAGCCTGTTGCTGTGCAGGGGCACTGCCTTGCACCTCAAAGGTAAAGATTAAGCTGCCCGTTTTCACGGTATCGCCCACGGCAACTTTCACTTCTTTTACTTTGCCGGCAAAAGGAGCAGGCACTTCCATAGAAGCTTTATCGCCTTCAACGTTAAGAATCGACTGCTCTTCATCAACGGTGTCGCCGGCACTGACCATCACTTCGGTCACTTCCACTTCGTCGCCGCCAATATCCGGCACCGTCACTTCTTTAACTTCAACACTGCCGCTGTCTTTGTCTGCTTTCGCTTCTTGCTTGTCGCTATCGCTCGAGCTTGGACTCTCGGCACTGCCACCGCCTGCGGTTTCAAAGATAAATACCAGCGACCCTGTCTTTACGGTGTCGCCGACATTGATTTTGATTTCTTTAACTTTACCGGCTTGTGGCGCAGGCACTTCCATAGAAGCTTTATCGCCTTCAACGTTAAGAATTGATTGTTCTTCTTCAACGCTATCACCAACACTGACCATAATTTCGGTGACTTCAACTTCGTCATCACCAATATCAGGCACAGTAATTTCCACCTCGGCGCCGGCTTCATTGCTAGCACCGCTGTTGTCATCACCGCTGTCTGCCGCCTCGCTTTGCTCGGCATCGGCATTGCCTTGCTCACCTTCGAAAATCATAATCAAAGTGCCGGTAGAGACGGTATCGCCCTCTTTCACTTTGATCTCTTTTACTACGCCCGCTTCGCTGGCAGGTACTTCCATAGAGGCTTTATCGCCTTCTACGGTAATCAAAGATTGCTCAACTTCAACCTTGTCGCCTACCGAGACAAGCACTTCGGTGACTTCAACTTCATCGCCACCAATATCAGGTACGTTAATTTCAATGCTCATTTGCAAACCCCTTAAGCGTGCAGCGGGTTAATCTTGTCGGCATCAATGTCGAACTTCTTGATTGCTTCTGCAATCACAGATTTTTCTACATCGCCACGTTTCGCTAATTCTGTTAGTGCAGCAACCACCACGTAACCTGCATTCACCTCGAAGTGACGGCGCAGATTCTCGCGGCTGTCGGAGCGGCCATAGCCATCGGTACCCAGTACGCGATATGACTCAGCCGGGATGAAAGCACGAATTTGTTCGGCGTAGTTCTTCATGTAGTCGGTAGCCGCAATCGCAGGCTCTTCACCTAATACAGTTTGCAGATACGGCACTTTCGCCTCTGCCTCTGCCTCTGGGTGCAGCATGTTATAGCGGTCGGCTTCTTGACCATCACGGGTGATCTCATTAAACGAGGTTACCGAGAATATATCTGAGCTAACGCCGTAGTCATCACTTAGAATTTGCGCTGCTTTGCGCACTTCGTTCATGATCGTACCCGAGCTTAATAGCTGCACTTTGCCCTTGTTACCTTCGTAGCTTTCAAGCTTATAAATACCCTTACGGATCCCTTCTTCCGCACCTTCCGGCATGGCTGGCTGATGATAGTTTTCGTTCATCAACGTCAGGTAGTAGTAGATATTTTCTTGGTCTTCACCATACATACGGCGAATACCATCTTGAACGATAACCGCCACTTCATAGCCGAAGGTTGGGTCATAAGAAATACAGTTCGGCACGGTGTTCGCAAGAATATGGCTGTGGCCATCTTCGTGCTGCAACCCTTCACCGTTAAGCGTTGTTCGCCCTGCAGTGGCACCGAGCAAGAAACCACGCGCTTGTTGGTCACCGGCCATCCACGCCATATCACCCACACGTTGGAAACCAAACATCGAGTAGTAGATGTAGAACGGGATCATCGGTAGGTCGTTAGTGCTGTATGAGGTCGCTGCAGCAACCCATGAGGACATCGCACCGAGCTCGTTAATACCTTCTTGCAACACCTGACCTTTTTGGTCTTCTTTATAGTAAGCAACGATATCACGATCTTCTGGACTGTAATTTTGGCCCCGTGGATTATAAATACCAATTTGACGGAACAAGCCTTCCATACCGAAAGTACGTGCCTCATCGGCAATAATTGGCACAATGTTTTTGCCAATGCCTTTGTCTTTTAGCAATACATTAAGAGTACGCACAAATGCCATGGTGGTGGAAATATCACGCTTTTGCTCTTCAAGTAATTGCTTGAACGCATCCATCTGCGGCAACTGCAACTGTTCGCTGAAATTAGGCAAACGCGTTGGCGTGTAACCATGCAGCTCTTTACGACGGGCGTGCATATACTCGTACTCTTTTGAGCCTTCTTCTAAGGTCAGGTACGGTAAGTCTTTAAGCTCATCCTCAGAAACAAGATCTTCTAACCCTAGGCGCTTACGTAAGTGAGCCACGTGGGTCATGTCCATTTTCTTCACTTGGTGAGCAATGTTTTTACCTTCGGCGGCATCGCCCATACCATAACCTTTAACGGTTTTCGCTAAGATCACCGTAGGACGGCCCTTGGTATCTTGCGCCGATTTAAAGGCTGCGAATAGCTTCGATGGCTCGTGACCACCGCGCTTTAAGGCAAAGATTTCGTCGTCGGTCATATCGGCAACAAGAGCTGCTGTTTCTGGGTAACGACCGAAGAAGTGCTCGCGCACATAAGCACCGTCTTTTGACTTATAGGTTTGGTAATCGCCGTCAACCGTTTCGTTCATCAGCTGTAGCAATTTACCTGTGGTGTCTTTGGCTAGTAATTTATCCCAGCCACTGCCCCACACGACTTTGATTACGTTCCAACCAGCTCCTTTGAACAGGCCTTCAAGCTCTTGGATAATCTTGCCATTACCCATAACTGGGCCATCAAGGCGCTGCAGGTTACAGTTAATTAGGTAGCATAAGTTGTCTAAGCCTTCACGAGCGGCAAAGGAAATAGCGCCCCGTGATTCTGGTTCATCCATTTCACCATCGCCTAGGAAGGCATAAACGCGTTGGTTGCTGGTGTCTTTCAGGCCACGACCTTCAAGATACTTGAGGAAGCGAGCTTGATAGATTGAAGCGATAGGACCTAGACCCATAGACACGGTTGGGAACTGCCAAAACTCAGGCATCAACTTAGGGTGTGGGTATGAAGGTAACCCTTTTCCATCTACTTCTTGGCGGAAGTTATCAAGCTGCTCTGCGCTCAGGCGCCCTTCGACGAAGGCACGTGCATAAATACCCGGTGAAATGTGACCTTGGTAGTACACCAAATCACCACCGTCTTGCTCATTTGGCGCGCGGAAGAAGTGGTTGAAGCAAACTTCATAAAATGCCGCTGATGATTGGAAAGACGCCATGTGTCCACCCAAGTCAAGATCCTTTTTCGAGGCACGCAGAACAATCATAATCGCATTCCAGCGAATGATAGAGCGGATACGACGCTCAACGTTCACATCACCTGGGTACGCTGGCTCTTGGTCAGCGGGGATGGTATTGACGTAGTTTGTGGTAGTGCCAGTTGGCATATCTACGCCATCAAGACGTGCTTGCTCTAGCACTTGTTCAAGGATGTATTGAGCTCGCTCAACGCCCTCTTCACGCACAACCGACTCAAGGGCTTGTAGCCATTCCTGGGTTTCGAGTGCGTCTACGTCAACGTTATTGACTTCAGACATATGGAGTTTTCCTTATGTTTAAAATACGAATTTAAAATGCCAAAAAGCCCCAGCTTAAGCGCGATGCTCAACTGAGGCTTACAGCGAATTTATTGTGCTCTGGTACGTCGCAAAGAGCGCTCAATACGCGAATGCTCTCTCGTTGCTTCCAGTAAGGCCTCTTCGATAAAGGCTAAGTGCGCATTACTGGCCAAGCGCGCCTCTTCAGGGCGGCCTTCAATGACGGCGTCCATCAACACTTTGCGGTGCTGCGCTAATTGCTGCGACACGGCGGTTTTCTTCATCAATACCTGCAAGTTTTGCAGTACGTTTTGCTCTAGTAAAGCTTGCATGCCACGCACTAAGTGCAGTAACACCACGTTATGAGACGCTTCAGCGATACAAAAGTGAAAAGCGTTAATAGCTTTCGCTTTGGCACTCAGGTCATCACTTACTTGCGCTATTTTTTCAAAGCTATGCTTTACCTTTACAAAGTCATTTTGAGTCCCGCGCAAGGCCGCATAATAGGCGGCGATACCTTCAAGGGCGTGGCGAAACTCCAGTAAATCAAACTGCGACTCTGGGTGCTTACTGATCAACTCAAACAGTGGATCACTTAAGCCCTCTTCCAATTGGTTCTTTACAAAGGTGCCACCACCTTGGCGGCGCGTAACCAACCCTTTGGCTTCGAGTTTTTGAATTGCCTCACGCAGCGATGGGCGTGATACTTCAAACTGCTTAGCCAGCTCACGCTCAGGCGGAAGCTTTTCCCCTGGCGCCAGCGATCCCTCAAGAATCATATTCTCAAGCTGGGCCAAGATCACGTCCGATAATTTCGCTGCTTTTACTTTCAATGACATCGTTGATTTATGCTTTGGGGTAAATTGGTCATACCAAAAAGTGCGGTTAAGGTATCAAATTCACCGCAAGCTGTCAAAATTGACCCAGTTCACATCAATTTTTATTCAGCCAATTATGGTGGATATGCGCGCAAATTAAAGTAATTTACGCTTAGCGACAAATGGTCAGACCAGTTGAGAGAGGGGGGGGGGGGGCACAAAAAAGCCCCTATAGCAGAACTATAGGGGCTTTTAGCATGATATCGCTATTAGCCAATATCATGAAGTAACGGCCATGGTGGCTATTACTTATTCATGAAGTCGATGCCTTCTTGAATATCTTTATTCAAGGTGCCTAGCATGTCTTCTTTGGCTTGTTGTTCAAAGGCGCTTAGTTCACCGTAAGAAAGCAACTCTTCGACACCATTTTTACCAAGACGTACCGGCTGAGCGAAGAACTGTGCGTCTTCACTATTGCCTTCAACGTAGGCGTATTCAACAACATCTTCACCTTGCATGCCTTTGACTAGTGACAAGCAGAAGCGCGCTGCAGCTGCGCCCATAGAAAGTGTAGCGCTACCGCCACCCGCTTTTGCTTCAACAACTTCGGTACCGGCGTTTTGGATACGCTTAGTTAGCGCCGCAACTTCCTCATCAGAGAAGCTCGCACCTTCTACTTGAGACAGTAGAGGTAGAATAGTAGTCCCTGAGTGACCACCAATTACTGGCACTTTCACGTCGTTCACGTTCAGGCCTTTTAGCTCAGCAATGAAAGTTTCTGCACGGATAACATCAAGTGTGGTTACACCAAATACGCGTGCAGGGTCATAAGTGCCCGCTTTTTTGAATACTTCAGCCACAATTGGCACTGTGCCATTGACCGGGTTAGTGATAACACCGACCATGGCTTTCGGGCAGTTTTTAACAATGCCTTCGGCTAGCGTCTGGACAATGCTGGCGTTTACATTAAACAAATCAGCGCGATCCATGCCCGGCTTACGCGGCATACCCGCTGGGATTAAAACAATGTCACAACCGTTTAGTGCTGCGTCTAAGTCTTCTTTACCGAAGCCCTTTACATCAACCGCAGTTGGGATGTGTGATAGGTCAACTGCAACACCAGGAACCACAGGAGCTACGTCGTATAGAGCAAGCTCAGAACCAGCAGGAAGGCTATTTTTTAGTAGCAAAGAGAGCGCTTGACCGATACCACCGGCAGCACCTAAAACGGCAACTTTCATTTTAATTCTCCGTAAAATAACGAGATTGGGTTATCAAGATTTGGGTCATCTGACCTTTTGGTGGCCTTAAAGATAATGAAAAGCGCAGATAAAGACAAATTTATCCGCGTTATTTTGACGATAATCTCGACCATAGTCGTAAACTTCACTGTAAACCTCCGTGCCTTGGATGAAATAACCCCGGTTCTTGGGTAGAATGATAAGACTTTAAGCTACAAAGACCATTATTATGCACGCGCAAGAAAAACAAGAAGCCTTGGTAAAAGCCTTTAAAGCCCTCCTAAAAGAAGAAAATTTCGGCTCACAAGGAGAGATTGTTGATGCCTTAAAAGAACAAGGCTTCGATAACATCAGCCAAAGCAAAGTTTCGCGCATGCTCAGCAAGTTTGGTGCGGTGCGTACACGCAACGCCAAACAAGAAATGGTCTATTGCTTACCCGCAGAATTAGCCGTTCCCACAGCGAAGTCGCCACTGCGCCAATTAGTGCTGGATATTGTTCACAATGAGATGATGATCATCATCACCACCAGCCCGGGTGCAGCACAATTAATCGCGCGCTTGCTCGATTCTCTCGGTAAGGCCGATGGCGTGCTGGGAACCATTGCCGGAGATGACACCATCTTTATTGCTCCCGCCAAAGTCTCAGAAATTGATATTACTCTGGAGCGGGTGCGTAAGCTGTTTGAGAACGTGTAGCTAAGGACTTTAAAAAATCCACCGAGGGGGCAAAAAACGCTGAGCCCATGTCGGCTTGGGTAAAGTCCAGCCAAGCATCATAATGATGATGATCCCCTAACTGACTTTTCAGCATTTGCGTAAACGCGTCGCCACTGGCGGCGCAGGTCACCGACAGCAAGCCTTGCTTGGTCATGGTGCCAAAAGGCATGCCCTGGTGCAGTAACAGCGGTTCGCCTTTTTCATCTTTCAACTCTGAGCGCGCCGCGTGACTGTTGGCATTAATCGGCATTAGTAACTCGGCATCCAGACGAGTACGGCCAATCACCAACTCTTGTTCTTCAATACTGAGCGCTTGCCAGGCATTAAGGTTGTGGGTAAAGCGCTGGGCGTGCACATAACTGCCTTTTACAAAATCATTGCCGGGGTCATTAATGAGCGCCGTGAGATTTTTTTGCCGTCCATGAGGCGTATCTGGAGCGTAAAGAAAGCCATTAAAATCACGCCCGTCTAAAAAGCGATAACAGGTGATCTCCTCAACAAGCTCCACATCACTGCCTAACAGTTTCAATACTCGCTGGCCAAATAGATGATTGACATCTTCGCGGTCCGAGCGAATTTGTATAAACAAATCAAACGGCTGTGCTAGCACGTGGTGGTCACGGTTGGGGATACTCGGAAAGCTCGCTAATTCTGCAGGCATGGCATCGGGATGAAAATGCGGCCAGTACTGCGCACCTATGGCGACAAAGCTGGAAACCATAGCCTCAGAGAAGCGATCATCGTATTCGCTTTGCAGGTCCACTAACTGTGCGAGCTTACTTTTAACTGCGTGATCATGGCCATCAAGGACATTGAGAAACAAGTGCAAGCCGTGCAAATTGGCCTGCGCGCACACACCGGATTGCGCTCTGGGCATTAAGTTACCATTCCTTTCGTTGTTATTGTTAGCAGCGCCTATTACGAGCGCTAAGCCGCCCGCGCGGCTACATATAGGCTATGAATTCGCGCTTAATCAGCGAAGAAATTCACAGAGTGTGGGGTAATTGTAAGCGATAGCTTCTGTCTCGGCAAAAACTCTTGTTCAGCTTTAGCAGGAATTTCAACTTCTTGAGCAAACACGCTGACGCGATAAACGTATTCTGTGCCGACAAAACGCTGTGATAGTAACGTCACTTCACCGTGTTCATCACCAATCAACTGCATATCGTGGGGACGAACATACACTTGCCCCTTCCCCGATGGTGGCAAAGGCTGTAAAGAGCGCACAACACCAAAGGGCGTTTGCACATGCTCGGCATCAACGATAGTGGCATCAATATACACACCCGTGCCTAAGAACTCTGCCACGACTTTAGAGTTAGGGTGCTGGAATAATTGTTTCGCCGTACCTTGCTGCGCTATTTGTCCGTTGTGCATGACCGCTAATGTGTCGGCAAAGGCAAATGCTTCTTCTTTGGAGTGAGTCACAAAAATAGCAGAGACGCGCTGGTCTTTAATAATGCGGCGAATGTCAGCGATTAGTTGAAAACGCACCTGATGGTCAATATTCGAAAACGGCTCATCAAGCAGTAATAGGCTAGGTTTGTATGCCAGCGCTCTCGCTATGGCAACACGTTGCTGTTGGCCGCCTGAAAGCTGGTGTGGATAACGCCCTCCACACTCATCTAGATGCACCAGTGCGAGCATTTCCGCGACCCGCTGCTGTTTGTTTGCTTTGCTCATGCCCTTTAAACCAAAGGCTATGTTTTGCGCCACGGTTAAGTGTGGAAACAGCGCGTAATCCTGAAACATCATGCCCATGTTGCGGTGCTGTGGGCTCACGCAATGCTGGTCACTACACAGTACCTCTTTCCCTAAGCGGATCACCCCTCGGTGCGGGCGTATAAGCCCAGCAATGGCTTTTAGTGTGGTTGTTTTGCCGCAACCGCTGGCGCCTAGCAAACATAAAATCTCATCGTCTGCTAAGGTCAGGCTTAAATTGTTGACCACCGCCCGCTCAGCGTATTCGAAACTGATGTTGTCTAATTCTAGTTGCGCTGTCATGACCGAGAATGCTCCATTGAGCGGTTAATAAAATACAAGGGCAGTAGCCCCACTAATACAATAAATAATGCCGACACTGAAGCCAGCTCTAATTGCTCATCGCTAACATACTGAAACACATGGGTCGCCAATGTTTCAAAGTTAAATGGCCGCAACAGTAATGCTGCTGGCAACTCTTTCATACACTCGATAAACACTAATAAGGCAGCGGTTAAGATACCGCGTTTAAGAATGGGAATATGCACGCCAAGTAAGGTTTGTCGCTCATTGCGGCCCATGGAGTGGCTGGCCATATCCAAGCTCGGGCTAATGCGGCTAAAGCTTGATTCTATGGCGCCATGGGCAATGGCGTAAAATCGCACCAAGTAACCAAACACGATGGCAAATATAGTACCGCTTAAGAATAACCCTGGTTGATAGTCATATTGGGCGAGCCAATCATTAATGCCGACTTCTAAACTAGTCAGTGGTAACAGCACCGCAATGGCTAAAACGGTGCCAGGTAAGGCGTATCCAGTGCTGGCTAAGCGCCCAGGCCACAGTGTATATCGTGCTGTACTCAAGCGCTGGTTGTACACCACAAGAATACTCAGGCTAATGGCGAGGATGCTGACCATAGTGGCAATTTTTAGGCTTTGCCAAGCATAGAGGAAAAACTCATCATTCCACGCTTGGTCAAAATAATTAAACGCGTAGCTAACCAGCACCGCCGTCGGAATAGCGAAAGCAAGCGCCAAAATAACTAAGGCAAAGCCTGTGGCTGCCAACGCTTTAGCTCCTTTGAGAGTATAAAGAGGCTCACCGCTTAGCTGGGTTTGGCGCTCAAATACGGCGCGGTTGCGGCGCGAATAACGCTCAATAATGATAGCCAAAAACAAAATGAGCAGCATGATCCCTGAGATTTTCGCAGCGGCGGTTAATGAATAATACCCAAACCAAGTATCGTACACCGCTGTCGTTAGGGTGCTTACAGCAAAGTAATTGACGGTGGCAAAATCCGCCATCGCCTCCATGCTAATTAAGGTTATAGCGGCGACAATCGCCCCTCGAGCTAAAGGAAGACTGACTTTAAAAAAGCCTGCAACTGGGCCGTGTCCCATAATATGGGCGGCTTGAACCAGCTTATGAGACTGCTCCTTCAGCGCGGTTTTAAAAATTAAGAATAAGTAGGGGTACAGCACTAACGCAATCATCACGATTGCGCCACCGAGCGTGCGAATATCAAAAAACCAGTAATCATCCGGCGATTGCCAGCCAAACCACTGCCGTAACTGAATTTGCACCGGACCAGCATAATCCAGTAAGTCGGTATAAACATAGGCAATAAGATAGGTAGGCATGGCTAAGGGCAGCATCAAAGCCCATTCAAAGTGTTTTCGCCCCGGAAAGTCGCAACAGGCGACCAGCCACCCTAAAGGCAACGCAATCAAGCAACTCAGTAGCGCTACACCGAGGATCAACACTAAGGTATTACGGGTATAATCCCATAGCACCGTATCCCAGAGGTGGTTAAACACGTTGGGATCACTTTGCAAGGACTCAAAAATAAGGAAAGCTAACGGCAACGACAGGCCTAAGCCTGTCGTCCACGCAATAAGCTGCCACGATGACAGCGAGAATTTAAAGCGCATCAATACCCAGTAATTAAAGGTCGAATTTTACCTCATCGAGCAGCTTCAACGCCGTTTGACGATGTTTACTGATTTCCGATAAAGGCAGAGAGTCCTCTTTAAAGTCACCCCAAGAAGCAACTAACTCAGACAATGGCACACCCTTTTTCACCGGGTACTCCATATTCACAGAGGCATACATATTTTGCGCTGTATTGTCGGTCATAAACTCGATCAGTTTCAAGGCGTTATCCTTGTTTTTAGCATACTTTGTTAAGGCAACGCCGGAGACATTAACGTGTGCTCCTCGGTCTTGTTGGTTAGGAAAGTTAATATAAACGGCATCAGCCCAAGTACGTTGTTGCTCGTCTTGCATCATTTTTCCAAAGTAATAGCTGTTACCGATGGCCACATCGCACAACCCTTCTTTTACGGCCTTAACCTGCGCTCGATCATTGCCCTGCGGTTTACGGGCAAGGTTCTGCTTTAACGCGGTTAACCACTGCTTGGTTTGCGCTTCGCCATGATGGGCAATCATAGATGCGACCAACGCCAAGTTATAAGGGTGCTTGCCTGAGCGCATGCACACCTTACCTGCAAATTGCTCGCTCCCCAGGTCTTCATAGCGCACGCTGCTTAACTGACCCACACGTTCTTTTGACGAGTAGACATTGCGCACCCGTTTGGTTAATGCCACCCATTGCCCATTGGGGTCGCGAAAGCTAGCAGGAATATTGTCGGCCACCGCGTCGCTATTAATGCTTTGCGTTAGCTCCATATCGTCTAGTTGCATTAAGGCACTAAAATTAGAGGTAAGTACTAAATCAGCGCGAGTATGCTTGCCTTCACGCTTTAAGCGCTCAATAAGCCCTTTTTTCGCAAACACCACGTTGGTCTCTATTCCCGTTTGTGCTGTAAACTTCTCTAGTATGGGCTCAATAAGAAAAGGCTGACGAAACGAGTAAATATTGACGCTGTCTTGCGCTAAGGTGGGAGCGGCTGTTAACGTAGTGAGTAACGATGCCAAGCCCAAAGCCAATGCTTTTTTCATAAAGCCTCCAATAGATAAAAATAATTCTCAAGCGCATCATATCTTTTGCACCGCAAAAGTACAGCACCATCACCACAACATAAACACCAGCTGAACAACTTCCATCTTTGCCCGAATTGCTGTGAGATATATCTCACATAGCATCAGGTTATTGCGTCATTTGCGATAAAGAACAGCACGCAAAAATACACAAGACACTGATAATTAATAAATTTTTAATTATTTCGTTTATTTTACTAAATCAGTTTTTGTTACCACTACCTGACCTGTACCTAATTCATCCTTATACTGTCTCCATCGCTTGTAAGGGCATATGGGCGATAAAGTTAAGGAAAGCCAACCTCAAAGGACGGACCGGAAGTTCAAGGACAGGCGCAGGACGCGTAACGCAACGGACACGCAGACAGGACGGTAGGATTTGGCAAGATGCCATAGAAGGACAGGTGCAGGACGCATAACACAAGGGAATTGTTATTCTAAGGATAGTCAAGGGAAAACGGCAAGATGCCAATATGGACAGATGCAGGATGCATAACGCAAAGGAGTTGCTACTTTAAGGACAGCAAAGGAAAAATAGGCAGGATGCCGAGCACACCGGACGTGATACTCAAGGTTGAGTATAGGACAGGCGAGTGAACGCAACTCACAAAGGAAATGTGAATAAGGACAGCGAAGGATTTGTCAGTGATAGCTCCACTGAGGATTATGTGCAGGATGTACATATCACAGGAAGTACAGGATGAGCTAAACAATCATAGCAGTCATAATGCGAACCACATGCGACTGACTTGGATGTGTATCACAGGTTTATACAGGAAGTGGACAAGGATGAACCTACAAAGCGATTTGTAGCGCTCACTACGGTGAGTTAAGGAACATTGGACTTGCTCCAATCCCGGCAGGAGGCTGGAAATTATTCCGTCAGCGCGGCCCTCAACGGCCGCGTATTTTTTTGCCTATCACACACGCCTAGTGGTGATACTCAGATACCACGAAACACACCGCAATACTCAGATAGACAACTGTAACTGTGCCGTGCACTGAAGCACCGTATTCCACTACTTTCACACACCAATCGTTATTGTAAAAAAGCCTGCTTAGAGTTTACCTCACACTGCTCTACAGGGCGGGCTTGAAGCGAGCGACTCACCACCCAACAGTCGTCATAAATTGAACAGTAACACAGCTCGATTTCGAGGCTTTTATCTATCTTTAAGATATTCTCTACAGCCTCCCCTTTGTATACCAAGGGCTTTAATGTTTCGCCTGCAGGAAGCGTGGTTGAACTTATATGGGATTGATAAATGGAGTTGAACTCAGGTAAATCCGACCACCGCTGCAAATACCGCTTACCGATACTGACTTTTACATACTTAATAATGGCCGGGCCCGTGCCTCTATTCGCCACGCCATAACTAAAGCGATCCTTTCCTTGGCTTCTAAAAACCTCTACTTTTGGCCACACAGAGGCTTTTGCGTAGGCGCGATCTATGTACGCAGAATAAATAGAGATAAACGCCGTAATTAAGCCAATAAAAAGCGCGGTCAGCGCAATGAGCATTTCTGGATTTTTATACCACTTCTGTTTTTCCAACAACTTAGTCCTTTAATACGCGAAGCCTCTGTATTGTGTTCGCTCCGTAAACTTGGACCCTACCCTAATACAGCATCGATAATGGTTATTTCAGTGGCTCAGGGGAGGGAAAAAACCACGCTATACCTGATCAACTTTAAGCATTTACACTTTAGTAAGCTATCGAGTCGTAGCTCAACGTTATTATTGATAGCAAAATTTGCTATCGCTTACTAGCACTTAAGCGCAAGTCACTGAAAATGTCCGCACAAAAAAACGACCCAATGGGCCGTTTACGTGCACTGACATAAAATTTTAATGACCACGCTTATGATGGCCGCGCGACTGACGCTTTTCCTTGAGTTCCTGCAACTTTTGTTGCTGCTGCTCGGTGAGTAAGTTCCATATTTGATGCTGGGTGTGTAACCGTGCAATCTTACGTTCAAGCTGTTTAGCTTGCTGCTCTTGGATTAACGCTCGCGCAGCCTGCTCATCGAAGCTCGCATTGGTGTGCGTTAAGGCATTTAGCTGCTGTTTCATGCCACCACGCTGGCCTCGCTGCGGCTGCAGTTGCTTTTGCGCATCTAAAATAGCGTCGATTTGGCTCTGTTGCTGCTCGCTAAGCTGTAAATAATTAGCCATACGTTTGTTAAACATACCACGCTCACCATGGTTGTGGTGACCGCCTTGACCAGCAAACACGGCGCTGGATGCCAAAGCTAAAGAAAGCAACGTTGCGCTCATACTCTTACCTAGTTTCATTGTGGACTCCTTGTTTGTCCTGATTGAAAACAATTCACAGTGCCTAGCATAGCGCCGTCAACGCAAAGCACTGTCAGGGCGGTGTAAAGGTTATGTAAAGGATTCACACTGCTGGCATGGGATAAGGTAGTATAGCGTTGTCGCTGTATACGTACTGGGAATGACATGCATATTTTACTAACCGACGATGATACTGAACTGGCGCAAATGCTCAGCGAATACCTACAGAGCCAGCATTTCCAAGTGACCTGTGCGCATGATGGAAAAACAGGCTTGGAGCTTGCCGAAACTGGCAATTTTGATCTGTTATTACTGGATGTCATGCTGCCAGAGTTAGATGGCTTCGAGGTCTTAAAAAGGCTCAGAGCTCAATCGCTGATGCCAGTCATCATGCTGACCGCCAAAGGCGATGATTTTGATCGTATTTTTGGCCTAGAGCTCGGTGCCGATGACTATATCCCCAAGCCTTTCAACCACCGAGAGCTGCTCGCCCGCGTCAAGGCCATTACTCGACGCATCGAGCATATCAATGCCACTAAGCCTCATCAGGACTTACAGTTTGCCGGTCTGGATATGTGTATGCATAGCCGCAGCGTCAGCGCCAACACTCAGCCTTTAGCACTCACCGGCACTGAGTTTGCTATTTTGCACTTATTACTACAACAACCGGGCACCGTGATCAGTAAAGAGCAAATAAGTGAACAGGTATTGGGCCGCCGCTTAGCGCCATACGACCGCTCTATTGACATGCATGTCAGTAACTTGCGCAAGAAAATAGCCGAACACATTGAAGCCGAGCGTATTCGCACGCTACGCGGTGCCGGTTACGTCTTGGTGGGAGATGCGTAAATGCGGCCACTGTTTAGCAAACTTTATGTGAAAATATTCTTGTGGTTTTGGCTCACCCTAGCCGCGACCTTCGCGTTGCTTGCCGGGCTAAGCTCGATGAGCTTCAGTGAACTATCTTATGAACCTTTACGCGGTGGCGATGCGCACTACTTAAAGCGCTTAGGGCATGCCATTGAGCGCAGTGCTAATAAACACGATATCAGCGCTGAGCAGCTCATCAACCATGGCCGCTTTGCCAAAAGAAAACAGCTTTATCTGTATTCTGTTGACCAAGATAAAGCGCTACAGAACTTCACCCCGCCCCACGACATTGGCCTCAATGAGCTTAATTTTCGCCAGAGCATGGCACCACAAATGATTTTCCATGAGCACTTTCAAGCATTAGGCCCTTTGCTGATCACCCTACCGGACGGGCAATATCAGCTCTATGAGCTGCGCCCCGGGCGCAAGCTACCTTGGTTATTGCGGCTCAAACTCATGCCTACTTGGCTTAAGGTAGTTGTGGCTTTGGGTGCCTCTTTGTTGTTGAGTTTGCTGTTTACCCGCACCTTGATCACACCGGTCAATGCGCTGCGAAGCGCCGCGAAAGACATCGCCGCAGGTAATTTACAAAGTCGTGCGCCGAGTAACGTGCGCCATGATGAGCTTGGCGTTCTCACCGACGAGTTCAATGCCATGGCGGCGCGTCTAGAAACCCTTGTGAATAGTCAACGTTCGTTGTTGGGTGATATTTCTCATGAGCTACGTTCGCCATTAACGCGACTCTCGCTCGCCTGTGCATTAGCCCAAGACAGTGCCGATAGCGCAACCTTATTACAACTGCAGCGCATAGAAAAAGAAGCCAAGCAGCTTGATACTCTTATTGCCCGTATTTTGATGCTCTCACGGCTAGAAAATCGTCAACAAAGTATTGTGCGCCAGCGCATCAGTGTGCGTGAGTTACTGGCTCCAGTGTTTGCCGACGCCAAGTTCGAGGCCGACTCTGAGCATAAGCAGCTCTCTCTTGCTGAGCTCAGTGATAGCCATTTCCTCAACATTGACCCCCAAGTGGTAGCCAGTGCCTGCGATAACTTACTGCGTAACGCAATCAAATATGCCAATCAGCATATTGAAGTGAGCTTGCAGTGGGTAGACACGATAATGCTACTGTCTATTAGCGACGATGGTCCTGGCGTTGCTGAGCATGAGCTTGCTCATCTCAAGGAACCCTTTTACCGCGTTGGTTCTGCGCGCAGCCGCGATAGTGGCGGTACCGGTTTAGGCTTAGCGATTGCCAACAAGGCTATAGCGGCCCACAATGGGGAACTTGTATTGCAAAATAACCCTCAAGGTGGTTTAGTAGCGACCATAAAACTCCCTACGACCTGATACTGAATGTTCTACTCCAGCGAAGCACTACTGCATAAAAATGATGACGCCATCGCGCAATTTTGGCAGCAAGATATGCATAAGGGCTTTGTGGACACACGCCAAGGTCAGTTATTTTACGCCTATCATTTACCCTACCAAGCTGACTTTGCGTTAGTGATCAGCTCAGGGCGCATTGAAGCGGCACAGAAATACCAAGAGCTGCTGTGGGAGTTTGCGCGTAATAACATCGCCGTGTTTATTGTTGACCATCAAGGTCAAGGGCGCTCTTATCGCCATCTTGAAGATAGCCACAAAGGGTATGTAGGGCACTTTGATGATTACAGCCAAGACCTTGCGCAATTCGTAAACGAGGTGGTTGAACGTCACTGGCAAGGGAAAAAAATACTCCTTGGCCACTCCATGGGGGGAGCAATCGCCTTAGACTATCTTTGTCACCACCGCCATTCGTTCAGCGGCGCCTTTTTAAGCGCCCCGATGCTGCAACTAGATACCGGTAATATCAAAGCTTGGCAAGCACGCTTATGGGCATGGCTAATGACTTTAGTCGGTCAAGGCGGGCGTTATGTCCCTGGACACGGCCCTTATCGTAATATCCCCTTTGCAGAAAATGAACTGACTCACAGTGAAGCCCGTTATACGCGTTTTCGCCAGTTATATCAGCAGCACAGCGATATGCAATTAGGGGGGGTGACTTACGCCTGGCTTAACGCCGCTTTTGCCGCTATCAAGAAGCTACGGACCTGCCAATGTCCTGTGCCGTTATTTGTCGCTGCAGCACAATGCGATACCGTGGTTGACCCAAGTCCTTATAACGACTTTATTCATGGTCAACGCCAAGCTGTATTAAAAACCTACCAAGGGGCTAAGCATGAGCTTTTGTGTGAGCATGATACGGTGCGTAAGCCACTCATTCGCGACTTACTCACCTTCTGTCAGGGCTTGTAGTTTAAGGCTGGGTTAAAGGTACTTAGACAAGTACTTTTTGTACATCGGATCTGAGGCGGCTAATTCGCGCTGCTCTGAAAGAATGTCCTTAAGTATCGCTTTCGATGTGAGTGGGTTCGCCAATACCACACGAAATACCACCGTAGGCTGATAGCCGTAGGCAGCCGGAGTCAACCGGGTACGCGATACAAATGAACGCCCCGCCTCACGCTGGCGCTTTTGCATGCTAGCAGTAAAACGATTCAATGCGGCATAAATATCCAGCTTGGTTTGCTCATCCGCCTGCTGCAACCGTGCCTTTATTTTCTCTGGCACATAACGGTAGGTTAATAAGCACAGTTCAGGCTCGGAGATCAGTTCAAAATCCGCTTCCGATTTAATTAAATCAGCGAAAAAGCGCGCTTTCTCTAAGCTTTTATCGATCAGCATCTCATAGCCTTTACGACCGATAATACGTAAGCAGGCATGCACCAACATCGCCATTCCCGGGCGGCTACCCTCTAAAGTATGACTGCCTAAATCTTTTGAACCTTTACGCAGAATATATTCAGCGTGGTGCTCTATGGCGTCGGTCGCGCTGGGGTCTTTAAATAACACGATTCCCGCGCCCATAGGCACATACATTTGTTTGTGCGCATCAATGGTGATGGAGTCTGCACGCTCAATGCCACTGAGCAGATGACGGTGATTATTCGATAACAAGGTGGCTCCACCCCAAGCCGCATCGACATGGAAGTGACAGCCCAGCTCCTCGGCCAGATCAGCCATGTCATTCAACGGGTCGATATTGCCGGTTTCGGTGGTCCCAGCGACTCCCACCAAGGCCATCACTTTAATACCTTGGGCTTCGAGGGCACGCGCTTCTTTGCGCATCGCTGCAACATCGACTTTATTATCTTCATCGGTAGGAATCGCGATAAAGTTATCGCGGCCAATACCGAGCACATCGGCGGCCTTACCAAGGGAATAATGGCCTCGCTTGGAAACCAATACCGCCAAACCTTTGTAACCGTAGTGGAACATCGCCGACACCAATCCTTGGGCGCCAATGCCTTTAAAATCACCTTCAGCCTTGAGCAAGCAGTTGCGCGCTATCCACAAGGCAGTAATGTTCGCCACCGTGCCCCCGGAGCAAAACGCACCGAGCGAGGTTTTGGCGCTGTGCATCCACTTGTCGTAGAACTTTTGCTCGCGACCATACGCCATATGATGCAGCATGCCGACCACTTGGCGCTCTAATGGAGTAAAGGCTTTGGAGGTTTCGATCTTTACCAGGTTTTGGTTAAGACCCACCATGAGTTTGGACAGTGGCAGCACAAAATGAGGTAACGCCGAGGTCATATGACCAATAAAGCTCGGGGCAGCGGTATGCACGGAATGCGCTACCAGCTTTTCCATGATGTCCTGAGCATGGGCACTGACAAACATCGGCTCTTCGGGAACCTGAGCTGATTCGAAGTCGCGCTCGATTTCATGCAGCGGTTTTTCAACCGCAGCAATGTTCTCATTTAAAAAGCCAGCTAGATTACTAGAAATCTCGGCTTCTATTTTACTGAGCGTTGAGTCCGGTGCCTCTGGCACCGTAAAGACGCGCATCAAGCTCTGCTCTGATGCGACGGCAAAACGCTTATCACTCATGACATACCTAAATGCATTGGCTTTAAGGCGGTGACGGGTTGCTTAAAGCAGTTCAATTTAATTGCGCTCACTTTATAGCAATCACCTTAGAAAGTCTTGCAGCTTTGGTCAAATTTAAGAAAGTTAGGTGAATTTTTTACGACATTACCAGCATAAGCGGCACTTATACTGGTACAAAAGAATGAATTAACAATGCCTCATCTAAGGCTGCGCGCATGGATTGAACATGCACACACGACCCTTAAGCAATGCTCGGTAAACTATCTATTGGCCAGCGCGGCATAACTTGCGTGCTCACATCGCCAGTTTGCCCTGCTTTTAGACGCTGCATTCCGGCGTAGGCGATCATCGCACCATTATCTGTACAAAAAGCTGGGCGCGGGTAGTACACCTCACCTTGCATGCCTTGCATTACCTTCGCCAACTGTTCACGTAAATAAGTATTGGCACTGACTCCACCGGCGATCACTAAACGTTTTATACCGGTTTGCTTAAGTGCTCGCTTACACTTAATCGCCAAGGTATCGATCACCGCTGTTTGAAAAGCATGGGCAATATCAGCCTTCGTTTGTGAGTCGCCCCCTTCATTACGAATGGTATTCGCCGCAGAGGTCTTCAACCCGCTAAAGCTAAAATCCAAGCCAGGTCTGTCGGTCATGGGTCGGGGGAACTTAAAGCGCCCCGGCGTGCCTTGCTCTGCCAACTTCGCCAATAAAGGTCCGCCAGGATAATCTAACCCAAGTAACTTTGCGGTTTTATCAAAAGCTTCACCGGCAGCATCATCCACCGACTCACCAAGTACTTGGTATTCACCGATATTGCTAACCTTCACCAACAGCGTGTGCCCTCCGGATACCAACAGAGCCACAAAAGGAAACTCAGGGACTCGCTCTTCCAACATCGGTGCCAGCAAATGCCCTTCCATATGGTGAACCGCCACAGTGGGGAGCTGCCACCCATAGGCTAAAGAGCGTGCAATGGATGAGCCTACTAATAAAGCCCCGACGAGGCCTGGGCCTGCGGTATAGGCCACACCATCTAAATCCTCAGGGCCACACTTTGCTTCGGCAAACGCAGCTTCAATTAAAGGCAATGTTTTACGCACATGATCGCGCGATGCTAATTCAGGCACCACGCCGCCATAATCGGCATGCATTTTCACTTGGCTATATAATTGATGCGCAAGCAAGCCTTGTTCATCGTCATAAATAGCAATCCCGGTCTCGTCACAGGAAGATTCTATTCCCAAAATGCGCAATGTGAGTCTCCTACATGGGCTTAGATGGCATGGATAAGGCCGCATATTCTACTTGGTTGCTGCAATTTTACCAGTATTGTGATATTTATTCTTTACACACGGGGGTAAGTCGGATTACAATGCCGCACCATTTTTGAACCACTTGATCATAATTTGATCAGATGAGTGAAGCTCATTTAGTTAGGTAGGTGAATTTTTAATGCCAGTAGTTAAAGTAAGAGAAAACGAGCCGTTTGACGTAGCTCTACGCCGCTTCAAGCGTTCATGTGAAAAAGCAGGTATCCTTTCAGAAGTTCGTCGTCGCGAGCACTATGAAAAGCCAACCGCTGCGCGTAAGCGTAAAAAAGCGGCTGCTGTTAAGCGTCACATGAAAAAGCTTTCTCGCGAAAACGCACGTCGCGTTCGTTTATACTAATCGCTTTTCGGTCTTGATGTCATGAGTCTTTTAGTTACCTTAAAAGATGCACAAAAAGACGCGATGCGTGCCAAGGACAAAATGCGCCTTGGTGCTGTGCGTTCAGTATTAGCAGCCATTAAACAGCGTGAGATCGACGAGCGCATTACCTTAGACGAAGCCGCGATTACCTCGGTTATCGTTAAGCTCGTTAAGCAACGCCGTGATTCTTATACTCAGTATAAAGACGCCGGTCGTGACGATCTCGCTGATGTTGAAGCTGCCGAAATTGCGGTTTTAGAAGAGTTTCTTCCGAAACCACTGAACGAGGATGAAATCAATCAACTGATTGATAACGCCATCGCCGACACCGGTGCCCAAGGCATGCAAGACATGGGTAAAGTGATGGGCGTAATTAAGAGTCAAGCTGAAGGCCGTGCCGATATGGGCAAATTATCAGGCCTTATTAAACAGCGACTCAGCGCCTAGATTGCGAAAGCAAATTCAAGCAAACCGAGCCTCGTGCTCGGTTTCTTCGTTTGTGCAAGATAGAAAAATAAAGTCACTGTGACAGCTCCATTTCTTCGTGGCGATTGATATACTACTGAGATTCTCTATTCCCAATTAGGTGTTAGCAATGGCAGGCAAGATCCCACGGCAATTTATTGATGATCTTTTAGCTCGCACCGATATTGTAGAGTTAATAGACGCGCGCGTTAATCTTAAAAAAGCAGGCAAAGACTACCAAGCCTGTTGCCCTTTCCATAACGAAAAAACACCCTCGTTTACCGTCTCTCAAGACAAACAGTTTTATCACTGCTTTGGTTGTGGCGCCAATGGCAACGCCATTAGCTTTGTCATGGAATACGATAAACTCGACTTTGTTGATGCTATCGAAGAGCTCGCCAGTTTATTGCACCTCGAAGTGCCAAGAGAGCAAGGCCATAATAATTCCGAACGCCCTCCTGTCAGTCAAGAACAAAAGCGCTCAGACTATGAATTGATGGAACAAGCAGCACGGTATTATCAGCAGCAGTTGCGCCATCATGCTAACTCACAGTTGGTGATTGATTATCTTAAAGGGCGAGGCCTCAGCGGCCAAACGGTTAAAGACTATCAAATTGGCTATGCCCCGAGTGAATGGGAAGCCTTGTGCCAGACTCTAGGAAAAAACCCCAAGCAAAAGCAGCAGTTAATCGAACTTAAACTGGCCACCCAAAAAGACAATGGCCGCACCTTTGATTTCTTCCGTGACCGACTGATGTTCCCTATTCGCGACCGTCGCGGTCGGGTCATTGCTTTTGGCGGACGTATCATGGGCAGCGATGACAACGGCCCTAAATACCTAAACTCACCTGAGACCCGGGTATTCCACAAAGGTTTTGAGCTGTACGGTTTTTATGAGGCTAAGCAAGCGCACAAAAAGCTTGAGCAGTTACTCATTGTTGAAGGTTATATGGATGTGGTGGCCTTGGCTGAGCATGATATTAAATATGCCGTTGCCGCCTTGGGCACTGCGACCACCGCCGAACACATGCAGTTACTGCTGCGGGCCACCGACAAAGTTATTTGTTGTTATGATGGCGACCGCGCAGGTCGCGACGCGGCTTGGCGCGCGCTTGAAAATGCCCTTCCCTATTTAAAAGACGGCAAGGCACTGAAATTCGTGTTTTTACCGGACGGTGAAGATCCCGACTCATTGGTACAGCAAGAGGGCAAAACGGCCTTTGAACAACGCTTGGGTGACGCCAAAGATTTTATCGAGGTGTTTTTTGCTCGTTTGAGCGAACATATAGATCTTACTCAGGATGCAGGCAAAGCCAAGTTACTAAGTGAAGCCTTACCACTGATTGAAAAAATTCCCAGTGAGTTTTACCAAGAAAGCCTATTAGAACGTTTAGCACGGTTTATTGGTCGCACTCGGGAACAACTCAACGCCAAGCTCAAAACCCCAAAACAACAAAAACGGGTTGAGAGCCAATTTAAAATGACGCCCATGCGCACCGCCATCGCGCTTATGGTGCAACACCCGCAATTGGCACCTACAGTTGAGTACATGCCAGAGCTTGCCAGTTTAGGTTTACCGGGTTTGGAGTTGTTTTTAGCCATTCAAAAGCAATGTTTAGACAACCCACAAATTACCACCGCGCAGTTGTTAGAAAGTTACCGTGAACGCCCTGAATACGGCGCGCTTACTAAGCTTGCGGCGTGGCCACACCAAATAAACGACGAGGTTTTGGAACCTCATTTCCAACAAACAGTCAAATTCATTGAAGATCAGTGTTTAAATCATCGCCTCGAGACCTTATTAATAAAGGACAAGACGCAAGGTTTAAGCTTTGAAGAACGACGTGAATACGCGCTACTAACGCAAGCACTAAAAGGCAGTGAAGTGCTCGAAAGCTAGCCAGAAAAAACTCGGTCTGTTATAATACGCAATTCACTGCGTCAAACCGGCTTGGGGCTCCCAGCTTAGGTTCTTAAGCTGACGCCTGTTGTATCAACTTATCAGGGTGGAAGAGCAAATCTCTATGGATCCAACTCCTCAGTCACAACTAAAACTTCTGATTCAGAAAGGTAAAGAGCAAGGTTATCTTACATTCGCGGAAGTGAACGATCACCTTCCACAAGACATCATTGACTCGGATCAGGTCGAAGACATTATCAGCATGATTAATGACATGGGTATTAAGGTCAGCGAGTCTGCGCCTGATGCCGATGAATTAATGATGGCTGAAACGACCACGGATGAGGACGCAGCAGAGGCTGCGGCTGCAGCCCTGGCAACGGTAGAAAAAGAGATCGGTCGTACTACGGACCCTGTGCGCATGTATATGCGTGAAATGGGGACGGTTGAGCTACTTACTCGTGAGGGCGAAATTGATATCGCCAAGCGTATTGAGGAAGGTATCAACCAAGTACAGATTTCTGTTGCTGAATATCCAGAGGCTATCTCGCACCTACTTGAACAGTGGGACATGTTCGAAGCCGAAGAAATTCGCTTGAGCGACATCATCACTGGCTTTTTCGATCCCAACGAGGACGAAACACAAATCTCTGCCACACACATTGGTTCTGAATTGAGCGAAGAAGAGCTCGATGACGAAGACGATGATGCTGACAGCGATGACGATGATGAAGAAGAAACCGATAACGGCCCAGATCCGGAAGAAGCGCGCGAGCACTTTGAAAAACTTCGTGCCTTGTACACTGGCGCACGCGAGATTTTCGAGCAAAAAGGCCGTTCGCATCCCGATGCTAAAGCCGCGATTATCGAGATCGGCGAGCTATTTCGTACCTTCAAACTAGTACCGAAGCAATTTGATCGCATGGTTAACAACATGCGTGCAATGATGGATAAAGTGCGTGTGCAAGAACGCATCATCATGAAGCAAGCGGTACAAGTTGCTAAAATGCCAAAGAAAACGTTTGTTAAGCATTTTGCTAATAACGAAACAGATGCCTCTTGGCTTGATGCCGAAATCGCCAAAGGCGAGAGCTACTCAGCGAAATTAAGCGAGCTTAAACCGGAAATTGAACGTTGCATCAATAAGCTAAAACAGATTGAGCAAAGCACCGGTTTATCCATTGAGCGTATCAAAGACATCAACCGTCGTATGAGTATCGGTGAAGCGAAAGCTCGCCGTGCGAAAAAAGAGATGGTTGAAGCAAACTTACGTCTGGTTATTTCAATTGCCAAGAAATACACCAACCGAGGTCTGCAGTTCTTGGATCTGATCCAAGAAGGTAACATCGGCTTGATGAAAGCAGTAGATAAATTTGAATATCGCCGTGGTTATAAGTTCTCAACTTATGCAACTTGGTGGATCCGTCAGGCAATCACTCGCTCGATTGCTGACCAAGCGCGTACTATTCGTATTCCGGTACATATGATTGAGACCATTAATAAGCTCAATCGTATCTCGCGTCAGATGCTTCAGGAAATGGGCCGCGAGCCAAACCCTGAAGAACTGGCTGAGCGCATGCTAATGCCTGAAGATAAGATTCGTAAGGTATTAAAAATCGCTAAAGAGCCGATTTCAATGGAGACGCCTATTGGTGACGATGAAGATTCGCACTTAGGTGATTTCATTGAGGATACCACCATTGATTCGCCAATCGATTCAGCGACCATGGAAAGCCTTAAAGGCGCGACTCACGAAGTACTGGCAGGCCTGACAGCCCGCGAAGCAAAAGTACTACGTATGCGTTTTGGTATCGACATGAATACCGACCACACCCTAGAGGAAGTGGGTAAGCAGTTTGACGTTACTCGAGAGCGTATCCGTCAAATCGAAGCGAAGGCACTGCGTAAGTTACGCCATCCATCGCGCTCTGACCTGCTGAAGAGTTTCTTAGACGCCAGCAAATAAGCCGCGTCTTACACACTACATCAAGGCCGCTTTTTAGCGGCCTTTTTTAACGAGGATTTACAATGGCTTGGATCCAAATCCGCATTCGTGCCACCGAGTCAACGGCTGATGCCATTAGTGATCACCTTATGGACATCGGTTGTCCATCGGTGACCTTCATGGACACTAAAGACACGCCTATTTTTGAACCCCAGCCCGGGGAAGTAAAATACTGGGCAGAAACCACTGTGATTGGCCTGTTTGAGGCCAACCACGATATGCAAGCCGTAGTTGACTACCTAAAAGTACAACCTGAGCTGAAAGAGCAATTTCATTATAAAATTGAGCAACTTGAAGACAAAGACTGGGAACGAGAGTGGATGAAAAACTTCCACCCTATCCGCTTTGGCGAGCGTTTGTGGATTTGCCCAAGCTGGCTTGATGTGCCAGACCCCAGTGCGGTTAATGTTATGCTCGACCCGGGTCTGGCCTTTGGCACCGGCACCCATGCCACTACCGCGCTGTGCTTAAAGTGGTTAGAAGGCCTCGATTTAAGCGGCAAAACCGTGGTCGATTTTGGCTGTGGTTCCGGTATTTTGGGTATTGCGGCCATCAAGTTAGGTGCTGCCCGCGTTATCGGTATTGATATCGACCAGCAAGCCCTCGATGCCAGTCAAGATAACGCCGCACGTAATGGTATTGCTGAACAGCTAGAGGTGTATTTGCCACAGAACCAACCTCACCTTGAAGCTGATGTGGTGGTTGCTAATATTCTTGCCCAGCCATTACGTGAGCTTAATGAAGTGATTCTCAGCTTGCTAAAGTCCGGCGGTGACATTGCGCTATCTGGAGTGCTGGCTGAGCAAGCGCAATCGGTAGCCAGTCATTATGACCAGCAAGTAAACCTCGCCCCTATCGAGCAGGAAGGGGATTGGGTGCGCATCAGTGGGGTTAAAAAGTAACCACAGCTGACACTATTTGCGCAGCGGACAATTGTCCCTGCGCGACTTTTTTACACTTTTTACGCATCATCAACACCCCGCAGAGTAAGCTTTCACGGGCCTGTGTTCATAAAACAAACAAAAAAATCACTCCCTCAGCTCGTTACCAAATGTCAATACGAAAAGTTTAAAAAAAAAGCACTTTTGTTCAATTTATAGCCTTTGATTTTGCCGCAAAAAACCGTAAACTTAGCGCCCCTTGAAACGAGGTGAATTGAGTCGCTGTGCAAATTGGTCCGTACCAGTTAGAAAACAACTTAATGGTCGCCCCCATGGCTGGGATAACCGACCGCCCTTTTCGACAACTCTGTCGTCGCTTAGGTGCAGGCCTCGCGGTCTCCGAGATGTTGTCTTCCAACCCAAAGGTTTGGCGTACAGCTAAATCCATGGGCCGTATGGATCACAGCGGTGAGTCAGGTATTCGTTCCGTGCAAATTGCCGGTGCCGACCCTGAACTTATGGCGCAAGCCGCACAATTTAACGTTTCCAATGGCGCGCAGATCATAGATATCAATATGGGCTGCCCGGCAAAAAAAGTGAATAAAAAGCTTGCAGGCTCTGCGTTGCTGCAATATCCAGAGTTGGTCGAAGCCATCGTTAAAGCGGTGGTTAATGCGGTGGATGTGCCCGTCACATTGAAAATCCGCACTGGCTGGGATGTGGATAATCGCAACGGCGTCGAGATTGCAGCTATCGCTGAGCACAATGGTATTCAGTCACTTGCTGTCCATGGACGCACTCGTGCGTGCATGTATAAAGGCAATGCTGAATACGACACGATTAGAGCCGTGAAACGCTCAGTGTCAATTCCTGTGGTGGCCAATGGTGATATTACATCGCCACATAAGGCACAACAGGTTTTAGAGTATACGGGCGCAGATGCCATCATGGTTGGCCGAGCCGCCCAAGGTCGCCCCTGGATTTTTCGGGAAATCGATCATTATTTAAAAACCGGAACGCTGCTAGCGCCGCCTGAATTAGGCGAAGTACGCAGCATATTGATGGAGCATTTAACTAATCTGCATCAATTTTACGGTGAGCCCATGGGGGCGCGGATTGCTCGCAAGCATGTTGGATGGTATTTGCACGCTCATGACGAAAACGGTCAGTTTAGGCGAGTATTCAATGCGCTAGAAACACCTCAACAGCAGGTGGAAGCGCTTAATGAGTACTTTGAAACTTATTGCTAATCCAGAAAGAAAGAGACAATACAACGATGTTTGAACAAAATGTGACTTCTCCTTTTATTACTAACGCTCACGTTCAGTCACAAGAGAAACCACAGCCTCTTCGCGACGCTGTTAAAAAAGCTGTTCACCACTACTTAAAGCAGCTTAACGGTCAGGACGTACAAGATGTATACGAGCTTGTTCTTTCTGAACTAGAAGCACCGCTTCTAGAAGAAGTAATGACTTACACACGTGGCAACCAAACGCGTGCGGCCATCTTGCTAGGTATCAACCGTGGTACTTTACGCAAGAAGCTGAAAAAGTACGGCATGAACTAATGAATACGCAGCGCTAAGCTGCACCTAAAAGCACCTTCGGGTGCTTTTTTATTTTCGTCCATACGCGAAAATGACCAGCGCTACACCTGGTCTGGTGTTATACAAAAGCACCATCATTGTTTAAAATAAGGGATTCTAAGCAAGTCCCCTTGCCTAACCCCAAGGCGTAAGCCTAGGCAAGCTTTCACTCATTGAGGTAATCAAAACAACCATGGATACACATCGTCCAATTCGTCGCGCACTTATCAGTGTGTCTGACAAAACGGGTATCGTTGAATTCGCTCGCGAATTAGCCGCTCAAGGCGTTGACATTCTTTCTACCGGTGGCACCTGCAAACTGCTTGCTGACAACGGCATTAAGGTCACTGAAGTATCTGACCACACCGGTCATCCAGAAATTATGGACGGTCGCGTAAAAACCCTACACCCGAAAATCCACGGCGGCATATTAGCGCGTCGCGGCCAAGATGAAGGGGTGATGAGCGACAACAACATCGATGCCATCGATATGGTTGTAGTGAACCTATATCCTTTTGCACAAACCGTTGCCAAAGCGGATTGTAGCCTTGAAGACGCCGTTGAGAATATCGATATCGGCGGCCCAACTATGGTGCGCGCGGCAGCGAAAAATCACAAAGACGTGACCATCGTAGTAAATGCGGGTGATTACACACGCGTAATTGACGAAATGAAAGCCAACCAAGGTTCAACCACCCACGCCACACGTTTTGATTTAGCTATCGCGGCTTTTGAGCACACTGCTCAGTACGATGGCATGATCGCCAACTACTTCGGTAAGATGGTGCCAGATTACACCGAGGAAGCGGCGGCTGAGACTAAATTTCCGCGCACTTTCAACATGCAATTCACCAAGAAGCAGGACATGCGCTATGGTGAAAACTCGCACCAAGATGCGGCGTTTTACGTTGAAAATGACCTCAGCGAAGCCTCTGTGGCCACCGCTAAGCAGCTACAAGGCAAGGCGCTATCATACAACAACATTGCTGATACCGACGCAGCCCTTGAGTGCGTAAAAGAATTCGATGCGCCAGCGTGTGTGATCGTGAAACACGCCAACCCATGTGGCGTATCGGTCGGTGAAAACATCCTTAGCGCCTATGACCGCGCCTTTAAAACCGACCCAACTTCCGCTTTCGGCGGCATTATTGCTTTTAACCGTGAACTTGATGGTGATACCGCAGAAGCCATCGTCGCGCGCCAGTTTGTGGAAGTGATTATTGCGCCTAGTATCAGCGAAGAAGCAGCGCAAATCGTTTCGGCAAAACAAAATGTACGCCTACTAGAGTGTGGCCAGTGGCAAGATAAAACAACCGCTGTGGATATTAAGCGCGTTAATGGCGGTGTTTTAGTGCAAGACCGCGATCAAGGCATGGTCGCCAAAGAAGAGCTAAAAGTCGTGTCTAAGCGCCAACCTACCGAGCAAGAGCTAAACGATTTAATGTTCTGCTGGAAGGTGGCTAAGTTTGTTAAATCGAACGCCATCGTATACGCCAAAGACGGCATGACCATTGGTGTGGGCGCTGGACAAATGAGCCGCGTTTATTCAGCGAAAATCGCCGGTATTAAGGCTGCTGACGAAAACCTCGTGGTTGAGGGCTCGGTCATGGCCTCGGATGCCTTCTTCCCGTTCCGTGATGGCATCGACGCCGCAGCAGCGGCTGGTATCACTGCCGTGATTCAGCCCGGTGGCTCAATGCGCGATGAAGAAGTGATCGCCGCTGCAGACGAAGCAGGCATGGCCATGGTATTCACCGGCATGCGCCACTTCCGCCACTAAAACCGCTAATCACGCCAGTGCATAATTTGTACTGGCGTGTTTTCGTAGACTATTCAAATCAATCTGTTATGTTGGCACTAAATACCAAAAAAAACAGCAAGGATTAGATTATGAAACTAGGCTTGAAAACCGCGCTCAGCGCTGCTTTAGCTGTCTCTTTAAGTGCTTGTGCTGCAACCAGTGGCACCGAAGCACTCACCGATGCCGCGCAAAACGATTTGCGTAGCGAGCAAGCAAAAAGTCGCGACCAATATCGCCACCCGGTGGAAACCTTGGCGTTTTTTGGCTTCGAACCGTCGATGACCGTAGTTGAGATCTGGCCTGGTGGCGGCTGGTACAGCGATATTATCGCCCCTGCGATGAAAGGTGAAGGCACCTTTTACGCCGCCCACTTCCCTGCTGATAGCGATGTTGAGTATTACCAACGCTCACTGACCCGTTTCCAAGATAAACTTGCCAGCGACAGTGCCTACAGCGACGTTAAACTCAGTGAGTTTGCGCCTGGCACACATCATAGCATCGCTCCTGAAGGAAGCGCCGACATGGTGCTGACGTTCAGAAACCTGCACAACTGGTATATGCAAAAAGACGAACAAGGCGTTAAAGATGCCTTTAAAGCCTTTTATGCAGCCTTAAAGCCCGGTGGCGTACTCGGTGTGGTTGATCACCGCTTACCCGAAAGCCGCGATGCAGGTAAAGCGAAACGCTCTGGCTATGTTAAAGAAAGTTGGGTGATTGAGCTGGCTAAACAGGCCGGATTTGAACTCGCTGCGAAAAGTGAAATCAATGCAAACCCGAATGATTTTGCCGACCACCCTCGTGGCGTGTGGACATTGCCACCGCGTTTAGCGCTAGGCGATGAAGATCGCGCTAAATATGAGGCGATTGGTGAAAGCGATCGGATGACGCTGAAATTCATCAAACCGCAATAGGATTTTTACGCCATGAATGTACTTGTCATTGGCAGTGGCGGCCGCGAACACGCACTTGCGTTTAAGGCCGCTCAATCAAGCAAAGTAGAAAAAGTATTTGTCGCGCCAGGTAATGCTGGCACTGCCCTGGAGCCAAAACTAGAAAACGTCGCCATTGGTGTCGAAGACATCGATGCGCTTATCGCTTTCGTCAAAGAAAACCAGGTTGAACTAACCATTGTCGGTCCTGAAGCACCGCTTGTGATTGGTGTGGTCGATGCCTTTCGCGAGCAAGGCTTGGCTATTTTCGGACCGACACAAGGTGCAGCCCAACTGGAAGGCTCTAAGTCTTTCACTAAAGACTTTTTAGCACGCCACAATATCCCAACGGCGTTCTACAAGACCTTTGAGCAAATCGAGCCCGCGCTTGCTTACATCAAAGAGCAAGGCGCTCCCATCGTGGTCAAAGCCGATGGCTTGGCCGCAGGTAAAGGCGTTATTGTGGCGATGACCGAAGCCGAAGCTGAGGCTGCTGTACGCGATATGCTCGCAGGCAATGCCTTTGGTGAAGCAGGTAGCCGCGTGGTTATCGAGGAGTTCTTAGAAGGCGAGGAAGCCTCGTTTATCGTTATGGTTGACGGTAAAAACGTACTACCTTTTGCCACCAGCCAAGACCATAAGCGTGCCTATGATGGTGATAAAGGCCCGAACACCGGTGGTATGGGAGCCTACTCTCCGGCCCCCGTGGTCAGTGAAGAAATTCACAACCGCATTATGGATGAAGTGATCAACCCAACCGTAGCAGGTATGGCAGCAGAGGGGCATCCTTATACTGGCTTTTTGTATGCAGGGCTGATGATTGCCGCCGATGGCACGCCTAAGGTCATTGAATACAACTGCCGCTTTGGCGACCCAGAAACGCAACCGATTATGTTGCGTCTGCAATCAGACCTAGTGTCGTTGATTGAAGCTGCGAATCGTCAAGAACTGGATCGCACAGAAATTAACTTCGACCCACGCGCCGCCGTTGGCGTGGTGCTGGCAGCGAAAGGGTATCCAGGATCTTACCCTAAAGGTGATGCTATCTCCGGTCTAAAGGTAAATTACCCACAGGGCGAAAAAGTCTTCCATGCAGGCACCAAGCAGCAAGGTGAAGACATCGTCACTGCCGGGGGCCGGGTGCTGTGTGCGACAGCGCTAGGCGATACCGTAACAGCGGCGCAACAACGTGCGTATGATTTGGTGAAAGAAATTAACTGGGACGGTGTTGAATACCGCACCGATATCGCTCACCACGCCATTCGTCGCGAGCGTACTTAACCCCCACGAGAACCTTCGTTCCGAGAACATTCGTTCCGAGAACCTTCGTTCAAAACAGGGTTAAGAGCTAATAACCGTACATATCAAGCGAGGCTAAATGCCTCGCTTTTTTATGACACTTTTTCTAGCTTGATTTAATCTTATGTAGGAGGCTTTTAGGCCACATCGAAACTTTGAGAATTACATTTAAGCTAACAAGAACACCTAACGGTTTGCTGCGCCAGTACATCCGGAAAGGCGCCTATTTACGGACGCTAACAGATAGGAAAATTAGCGAGATTAAACGATCATTAAACGCCAGACCTAAAAAGTGCCTAGGTTATAAACAGCCTATCGTTGTGTTCAATGAATTACGCTATGCGGCCTAATTTAGCGAGTGGTGCAACTCGGAGTTGAGTTCGTGCTTACATTTACTGTCTAAATCTTAAAGGAATAAGGTACAGTTTTTTTTCGACAAATTTTGTGCTATTTTGCACTTAAAACAGAAACAAAAAGGGAATTTAATATGATATGTCCGGACTTAGTGAATTAGAGTTTTCTGACCGTGGGAAATTGGCAGTAAAAGAAATAAGAAGAATAAAAGAAATAAATCAATGGCTCAGCTCCACCATTGTTGTTGGTACCTTTGCAAACATTTTCGCTGGCAACGGCATAATAAAGAGCCACTATAACCTTACTCAAACAGATTTTAATTCTTTTAATAAGGCTTTAAGAGATTCTCCAAGCATTGCTAAGCGAACGATAAAGACTATATCGGGCCTACAAGCAATTAGAGCTAAAACAAGCAAAGAAAGACAGTTTTGGAAGGCTGTATACAATGGGTGCGTGGCTGCAAAATGAACTATTTAATTTGTGCTTTTTCTTTATTGTTATCACTTTGCTCCTATGCAAATACGACTGAGCAAACCCTTGAAGACTATCTTACTGTCCAATACCATAACTCGATTAAAGCGTACGAGCTTAAGCTTGAAGAGTGCCAAAAAACAGAAGAAGTTATCACCCCTAATGACGTCGAGCATATTTCGAAAGATTGGAACGTGATCAGTGCTGCTTTATCTTATCATTATGCAAAATTTCAGGATTTATGCACGCATCATGAATTACAACACTTCACTGTACTTTCTGCAAAACTGCAGGCTTTAGAAAGTAGCGATAAGTCAGTGCTTGATAAGTATAATCAGTTAATTATGGCAATACCTTTAACTTATGAACGAACTAAAGCTGATTATTTTGTTTTGCCTGAAAACTTACGCAAGCAGTTTTCAAGTATAGAAAAACTGAACAGACCATTTGATCTGATGGGAACAATGGAAAATTTTGATTTATGATATAAAGCAGCCTCTACAGGCTGAGGGCTTTTCTAAATTCAATTCAGAGGGCTGCGACTGAGCGGCCTTTTTTATTTCAATACAAAAGCGGTTTTTCGCTTACATCACCAATACTATCTCTCTAATAGTTACCATAAACTCCTAACGTAAACTTAAGACCTTAGACGCATAAAGCGTTCACTGGGTGAGGCAAAACTCATTCTTAGTTGATATAAAGTCATAAACCTTTTTCATGGGTTGATATCAAATCGCTAGTAGCAAAAGTAACTGGGCGTTAATCCGTCCATTTTTCTGTGCTTTGCTACACTTTGACCATCTAAACTAGAAGAAAGTATTGCATTTTGTTGCCACGGCTGGATTTATTTAACGTACTTGCTGCTTGTTTGCTAGCCACTCTAGTGCTTATCGCCGGTGTGTTAGCCGCCAATATTACTCAGTCTTCACCCCACAGCCTGGGCGATGAACCAGGGTTAACAGTTGAGCCAAGTTATATAGTGCTCCCGCAAGCGGTCACATTTTCTGCGCTTCATGAAAAGCATTTTGATGACTTCACTGCAGGGTCATGGCAACAGGTTCCTTGGCAATTTGGTACACAGCAATATTGGCTACGTTTAACGATTACCAATAAACAAACTGAGCCAAGCTCGCTTGTTGCCCGCTTTGATAACCCCATGGTCGACAATTTGCTCGTGTATCACCTTGATGAAGCAGGCCAAGTGCAACATAGCGTGCAATTGGGCGACCACCGCCGCGATTTAAGCCAGCTTGAATACGCCCTGCCTCACTATGCATTTACTTTGCAGGGGCAACAACAACGTACCCTAGTTATTGGTATACACACCACAGGCATAAGCAAAACCCCAGTTAACCTTTACTCCGAACAGACCTTTTTTGAGCTTAGTCGCAGTACTTTCTCGTTGTGGAGCGTATATGTTGGCGTGTTATTAATGACCGCGCTGTATAACTTGATTTTATACTTCAGCATTCGCGATCGCGTGTATTTGCTCTATGTGGGCTATATTCTTGCGGTGATGACCTTGCTCGGCATCGTGCTCGGCTATGGCTTTTATTTATGGCCCACGTCATGGCAGCAATGGTTTCACCACCAAGTCATTTTATTTAACTACGCCATCGCCATTACCACGCTGGGGTTTTGCGTTATGTTTTTGCGTTATCACAAAGACCGAGGCAAGCCGTATCGCGTGGCGATAGGTTATTTGCAGCTTTTGCTGTTGTTGTGCGCGCTCAGCCTGTTTTTACCGGAATTTTATAGCGCACCGATATTTTTTATGACCATGCCGGGGCTGTACATCATTTGCTTCTGGCTAATTTTCAAAAAGCTCATCAGTGGTTTTCGGTGGGCTAAATATTACGTGCTTTCGTGGTTTCCGTTGTTATGTGCCGCCGCCATCCAGCCGTTAGAATTGACCGGTGTTATTGAATACAGCTATCTAACCCGTCATGCTTTTTTATTCGGCAGCTTAATTGAAATTACCCTGATGGCCTTGGCACTGGCCGATAGAGTACGCTATCAACGTAAGAAATCACTGTATTACGCCATTCACAATAGCCACAGTGGCTTACTAACCTACACCACCTTGATGCGCCGGATTGCGCAACTACAAAATCAACGTCGCAGTTTCACACTGTGTATCGTGCATATGGCGAACTTTCAAAACCTACAGAAGACCATTGGCATCGAAAGTAGCTCGCAACTGCTCAAAAGTATTGCAGCAGCGCTCAGTGAACATGCTAAGGCGCTTCGCTGTTATCGCATTCACTCAAGCAGCAAAGAAACCGTGGCTGAGCTTAACAACGGCTGCTTAGCAGTGCTCAGCGCAGAGCCTGCGGCAACACTCGAGCGTCAGCGACTGCCAAACTTGCTTAGCCAGTTACAGGCCGAGTTGAGTGTGGCCGATTTACGCCTTAAGCCTAGTTACATTCTTGCTACTGTCGCTGCTGAGCAAAGCTCACAGCCTTTTAAACAGCTAATAGAGCAAGCTTGCCAGTGCGTACAAAAAGCCCCTGCTGGCCGGCATCGTATATTCTCAGTGGATGACAACAGCGATGTCAGCCAGTTACAACGCGCCACTGCACTGCAGCAAGCCATGCACAACAATGAATTGTGTCTTTATTACCAGCCGCAGCTTAACCTGCAAACTCTGCAAGTATGCGGCGCTGAAGCGCTGCTGCGCTGGCCCCAACAACAAAGCCGTGATTTTACCGTTGAAGATATTATTCATTTGGCAGAGCAAACGGGGTTGATCAATCAGCTGACCCTGTGGATTCTTAATTGCGCCTGCAGAGATATCGCTGCGCAAGGAGTGCTGTGGCAAGGGCAGCGTATATCTGTCAACCTCAGTGCCCGAGACATTCATATTGCAGATTTTACCCACAAGCTTGCTGATATCCTTAATGAGCATGGGGTGGCCCCGACACAGCTGAAACTGGAACTGACAGAGTCAGCCCTTGTTGATGATCCAGAAGCGCTTAAAGCCCTTATTGCTAGGCTTGCTGAGTTGGGGGTCCACGTCGTGTTAGACGACTATGGTACTGGCTACTCATCGCTCGAGTATCTCGTTAAATACGCCTTCGCGGAGCTTAAAATTGATAAATACTTTGTTATGTCATTGGCGCATTCTCAACACCACCAAGCGATTGTAAACACGACTATTATGATGGCCCATAACCTTGGTTTAAAGGTCACTGCTGAGGGCGTTGAAACGCAAGAAATCGCTCACTTGCTACGCCATTATGGTGCGGATACGGCACAAGGCTATTTGTATGCTAAACCCATGAATATTGCCGATTACAACGCATGGCTGCAGCAGCACAAGCAATGCAGCAACGACAGTCTAGCCTAGGTTTGCTACCATACGCGCTGACTTTTAACATTGGGGCGTTAAATGCTAGGCACACTAAATAAAATGAAAGCCGCGCTAAGTGATAGCGACGGCGTACATTACCAGCTACCCGTCGGTGACGAACTGCTGTCATTGAATGAGCTAATGGGTCAGCCCATTACCTTAACTCACACCGGCAATATCTTTTGTAAAAACTGCGGCAAAAAAACCAAGAAGAGTTACTCACAAGGTCACTGCTTCGTATGTATGCGCAAGCTCGCTAGCTGTGACATGTGTATTATGAAGCCGGAAACCTGCCACTATGACCAAGGCACCTGCCGCGAGCCACAGTGGGGTGAAGAAAACTGTATGATCCCGCACTATGTCTACTTGGCTAACACCTCAGGGCTTAAAGTGGGCATTACTCGCCATACACAAATCCCCACTCGCTGGATAGATCAAGGCGCGACCGCTGCGCTGCCTATTTTTAAGGTGCAAACCCGCCTACAGTCTGGCTTAGTCGAGGTTGCTCTCGCTGATTTTATTGCCGATAAAACTAATTGGCGCAATATGCTTAAAGGCACGAGCGTGGATGTTGACTTAAAAGCAGCGCGCGATGAGTTAGTGCCACAAATACAGCACAAATTAGATGAGCTGGCTGAGCTCTTTGGAGCCACCGCTGTGGAACTGCTCGATGAAGAGGTGGTAGAAATTAACTACCCAGTACAAGATTATCCGAGCAAAGTCAGTTCCTTTAATTTTGATAAGAACCCTCAGGTCAGTGGTGTACTACAAGGAATTAAAGGCCAGTACTTAATTTTAGATACGGGTGTAATTAATATTCGCAAATTTGGTGCTTACGAAGTAGAAGTAGCGCACGGATAAACATAGCGGTTATTAAAGTCTGTGATACTGCAAGGTTCGCCAAGTAAAAAACCTTGCACGTAATCACAGGCTAAGCCTTGTAAAAACTGGTGTTGGCAAGGCTTCTCCACCCCTTCGGCAACCACCAACAAGTTCAGACTAGAGGCCATGGCAATAATGGCGCTGACAATTTCGCTATTGCCGTATTCATCCGGCACTTTAGCAATAAAGCTAGAATCAACCTTCAGCTTATCAATCGGTAACTTCGTCAAATAACTAAGCGCCGAATAGCCGGTGCCAAAGTCATCCAAAGCCACTTTTACTCCTAGTAATTTGAGCGCTAACAATACTTCCCGTGCTTGGCTAAATGAGCTAATGAAGCTGCTTTCGGTAATTTCAATTTCCAGTTGCTCGGCACTCACTCCATGCTCATTGATAGCCGCAGTCACGGTATCGACTAAATCATGGTGACATAAGTGCGCCGCTGACAAGTTAATTGATAAAGTGCCACTAAAATGTGTGTGCTGTTGCCACTGGGCAAGCAGCGCGCAGCTTCGAGTGATCACCCATTTATCAATATCAATGATCAATCCCAGCTCCTCAGCCAAAGGAATGAACTGCCCCGGTGCCACCATGCCCAGTTGCGGGTCTTGCCATCGCAGTAAAGCCTCAGCGCCACACAACTGCGTTGTTTGGCAATCGACAATAGGCTGTAAAAACAATTCAAACTCATCATTGACCAACGCCTGTTTAATTCGACTACTCATGGTTAAGCGCTCCAAAGAGCGGGCATTCATAGTCGCTTTAAACAGCTGATAAGAGTTTCTACCTAAGTCTTTAGAGCGGTACATCGCAACATCAGCATGCTTTAGCAAGGTTTCCATGCTCTCACCATCATCAGGGTAAATAGCAATACCTATTGATGTAGTAATGGTGATGGCTTGGCCTGCCAACGAAAAGGAGGGCTTAAATTGAGCCAACACTTTCTCTGCACAGGCGATCACCTCATCGATATCCGCCACCTCGTTAAGCAGTAAGGTAAACTCATCGCCCCCCAAACGTGCTAGGGTATCGCCACTGCGCACACAGCGTTGTAATCGCTTCGCCACTTGCTTTAGCAGCTCATCGCCAACACTGTGACCAAGGCTGTCATTGACGCCTTTAAAGTGGTCTAAGTCGATAAACATAATGGCTAAGCGCTGATGTTGCCGCTGACCGTGCGCGAGAGCGACACTGAGCCGGTCTTTGAACAAGCGCCGATTCGGCAGCCCAGTCAGGTCATCAAAGTAAGCAAGCTTAGTGATTTTGCGCTCCGATGCTTTGCGCTCAGTTATATCGGTAAAGATCCCCGCATAGACTAAATCGCTGTCTTGCTTATCTTTAATCTCAATGATGGTGAGCCACTCAACATAGGTGTCACCGTCTTTACGGCGATTACAAATCTCGCCTTGCCATACCCCCTGGCGCGATAAACTCTGCCACATCGCCTGGTAAAAACTGTGGTCATGAGTGCCAGAGCTCAATAATCGCGGGGTCTTGCCTAGTACTTCTTCAGCACTGTAACCAGTTAGTCGAGTAAAAGCAGGGTTAACTTGTAAAATCGTTCCCTGAGCATCGGTGATCATGATGCCATCTAGGGAAGCGGCAATAATTTTATTCGCTAAATACAAATCTTTTTGCGAGGCCTGCAACGCACAATCGCGCTCAGCCAATACTGCTTCCAATTCACTTAAATAAGCAGACTCAATTTCGGTATTGATATGCTTGAGGGTGAGCACCCCCTTTACTTGCTGCGACTCTTTGCTCGCTGTGACAAGCAAATGACGAATACCATGTTGATGCAATAACCGATAAGCATGCAGCAAGGTATCTTCACAACTCACAGTGACCAGTTCTTTACTGGCAAAGGGCCAACAGCATTGCCCCTGTGCCGCGAGCATCATTTCCAGCACATCCGTGGCGGTAATAATACCCACGTGTTGTTGCTGCTCCACCAGCACCGCATGGGTATTCGATTTCGCCATGTGTTGGGCGACAACACGAGCATTGTCGCTGCCTTGCACTTTGGGCACACGGTGATCAAAATGATCGCCAATCAATTTTAGATTAAGGTAATGATCCAACCCCTGATTGCCGACAATATCAGCCAATGACAACAGCCCTAAAGGGGTCTCGTCGTCAGCAACCACAATTAAGTGACGAATCGCCAAGTTTGCACATTTATTGGCGGCGTCATTTAGCGCACTATCATCACTAATCGTATGCACTGGGGTCGACATTAAGGTACGAATGGGTTGGCGCAAAACATCACCATTGTGCGCTTGCGCACGAACACAATCCGACTCGGTCCAAATCCCGATCACCTTATTTTTCTCACGAATGGCAATAGCACTGACATTGTGGCTGCGCATGAGCTTGATAACAGCAATGGCTGGCTGGTGAGGCATACAAAAGTGCAACGCCGATAGCTTGGCGTCTTTTACTTTGTAGTCCCGAGTGCTCAGTTGCATAGCCATTCCTAGAGGTTGTAACATGGCTATACTAGACAATCACTGCATTGCACAATTTGACATAAAACAAAAAATGACCAACTTTCACTTTCCCGTACTGACCGTTGAAGCCGCTCATCTGACCCGTTGTGATAGCGCCAGCGAACTGGCACACCTTTGCAACAGTGCTCAGGTGCTGTTTATTGTTGATGCTCACCAGCAGTATTTTGATGTGTCCGGGCGGCGCATTGAGCGCCAGTGGCCGATGTTACAGCAGGCGTTAAAAGCTTACCTGATTGGCGAAGGCGAATGTTGTGTTAGCAAGCTAAGACTTGGTGATGAAAGCCAAGTGTGGAAGTTCGTCGATTAACCCAGCTGGCCTCGTAGATAATGCTCAACGCTGCGAGATAAAGCAGAGAGGTGATAACCTCCTTCTAAAAAAGACACCACCCCTTTCACGTCATGACTTTGTGCAAACTCACTAATGCATTGACTAAACCAGCCGTAGTCTTGCTCGACAAATTTCAGCGCCGACATATCATCTTCTAAATGCGCATCAAAGCCCGCAGAGACGAAGATAAGCTGGGGTTTAAATTCTTGCAGCCTAGGCAGCCACTGCTGCGCAACCACGTCGCGCAATGCTTGGCCATCACTGGCAGGCGGCAGCGGTGATTGCACTAGGTTATCGCGCGCGATGAGTTCGGGATCTGGGTATAAAGGGCGTTGGAACAGCGAGCACAACAACACCGAATCGTCGTCGCTAAAAATACTCTGGGTACCATCACCATGGTGAACATCAATATCCAATACCGCGATACGTTCAATACCCAGTGACTGCGCATAGCGTACAGCGATTGCCAGATTATTGAAAATACAAAACCCGGCGCTGCGATCTTCACTGGCATGATGCCCCGGTGGTCGCACCGCACAAAAACCAGCATCGATATGTCCGGCGAGAATTTCGTCTACCGCCGTGAGTCCAGCGCCGACGGCTCGCTCAATAGCATGAAGGGTTTGTGGACACAGACGCGTATCGCCATCTAAATCGGCGTAGCCAATATCAGGTATGCGCTGCTCGACCTCATGCACTAAGCGCTCACTATGAACACGCAGATAATCTTGACGTTGCGCCCCACGTGCTTGCAGCTGCCGCACTTCTAAATCCAGGCTGCTAGCAAGTAAACGATCAGAGATAACATCAAGGCGCTCCGGTGACTCAGGATGTTCACTGCCCATTTCGTGACGGCGACATGCGGGGTGAGTAATAACAGCGATTCGAGACATAAGCGGTTTAGGCAATTACATGGAGCCTATATAGTAAACAAGCTCGCATCAATGCGCTTTTCTCCTTTAGTCTTATAATGAACAAGGCACCCTTAGGTGCCTTATTATCACGGTTTTACTGCTCTGTGGCTCGTAAATCTAAATTACGGAAGTCGAAGCTAAAGTCTGTCACCTGTGGTGCCACCGCACGCATAGAGGCTGACTTTAGCGTATTATCGCTACCCATGGTAAATTCGATAAAAGCATCGGCTTCAAGCAATGGCTCGTCCCACTTAACGATGAAGGTGTTGCCACTGTGATGCTTGAGCTGCCCTTTTAAGCGTTTAGTATGGGTAAAATCGATACGCAACTGGCCGCCTACTTCTTCGATAATCACATCGCCGTACCAAGCATCGTGCAAAGTGCCGGTATAATAATGATTAGGCAATGCCTGTTGGTAATCTTCCACCATGGCTGGTTTAGCTGAAGCATAGGCTTTTTCCTTGCGGCTAAAGTGCTGTTCAGCGTAAATTTCGACCCAGTCTTTATCTTCTAGCTCCAGCGCTTGCTCAAAAATTTCCTCGGTCACCGCTGATAAAGCCGAAAACGCCTGCTGGTTTGATAACACCACAACACCGAGCTTTTCTTCAGGGATCAAAGAAACCTGAGAGACCATGCCAAGAATGCCGCCACCATGGCCAACACGCTTGTAACCGTGATAGTCAACAATCGACCACCCTAAACCATAGCCACTGAATTGACGGCGCGAGTCGGCAAAAGCTTTTTTCGACACGGCGCGGTTAATATGCGGTAACCACATCTCACGTTGCTGCTTTTCACTGAAAAGTTGCTCGCCATTAGCCATTGTGCCGCCATTGAGCTGAGTATTTAACCACGAGCTCATCTCTTCAACATTGGAAGCTATTGCGCCGGCACCACGAAAGTCTTCAAGGTAATTGACGAAAAACGGGTGCAGCTTGCCATCTAAAGGAATGTGCCCGGTAGCATAGTTAGTATTGTCTGGTGCAATACGCGAGAACCCGGCGCGTGAGCGGGTCATCTCAAGCGGTGAGAGAATCTTCTGTTCAATATAATCTTGCCAACTCATACCACTGACTCGTGCCACCACTTCACCGGCGGTAACAAACATTAAGTTGTTGTAGGCATATTGACTACGAAAGCTCGACTTTGGTTTTAAATGCTTTAGCCCGGCGAGAATATCCGCCACCGATTTATTAGTGTCTGGCCAAATCATTAAGTCGCCCTGCCCGAGCCCCAATCCGCTACGGTGACTCAACAGGTCGCGAATAGTCATATGCGCCGATGCATACGGATCGTGCAAACGAAACTCCGGCAGATGTGTTTGCACCTTATCATCCCAGTCCAACTTGCCTTCATCTACCAGCATTGCGAGCGCCGCACTGGTAAAAGCTTTGGTATTGGAGGCAATGCCAAACAAGGTCTCGCTAGTCACTGGCTCTTGGCTTTGAATATGGCGCACACCAAAACCCTGGGCATACACCATTTCGCCATCTTCGACGACGGCCACAGCCATACCCGGCACATCAAATCGGGCCATAGAGTGCTCAATAGCGGCGGTTATTTTATCTTTATCAAGTGCTGCCGAGGCCGAATTAGGTAGGTGCAGAGCGGCGAATAGCGCACTCGAAGCTAACAATGTTTTCAGTTTCATTTTTGTTCCTTGTTATACATCTGTGTTTCCCGTAAATGCCGTTCGCGATTTAAATCCTCTACGCTGGCCCTGGTTTTAATAGCGTTCACATAATGCTCCGGTAGCTGAGCTTCACGGGCGCCGTAATACACATGCTGAACATACCAATCAAACGGCAGCGCAACTTTATCTAAGGTATTGGCAATGTAACAAAACACCTGCACTTGCTCATCGCTGTCGATAAGAGTGACCGTGCGAGTTTCAATGTCATAACGCGGCCCTTCGATATCGTGCAAAATACCTTGTTCGTGCTCACTTAATTGCCACACAACCCCATACACGGATTCATCGTCACTGGGATGAATCGTACATTTTCCAGAACCATCCAGACTGAGCATATCAAAATCAAGACGGTGGCCTTTGAGTTCTGCTACGCCAATGCGCTCAGCCCCTGGCAGGCGAGCGCGAATACGGTGAAGTGACATATTTGAGCCAAAGGCAAAATAAAACTGTGTCATAAAAGCACCACTTGTGTCGCTAATAGTAGAAGTACTACGCCGATGGCACGGTCAAACCAAAACCCCTTAGCAAGGAAGAATGTGCGCACCCGTGCCCGTGTCAGCATAATGGATAAAAAAGAAAACCACGCCCAAGTCGCCAGTGCCATATAGAGCCCGTAGCCAAGTTGCACCCATTTAGGCGTATCGATTGAGATCACTAGGGTAAATAACGATAAAAAAAACACCGTTGCCTTGGGGTTTAACGCATTGGTTAAAAAACCACGGCGAAAGGCCACTATAAATGACTCTGCAGGCTGCGTGGTAGTAGGGTGAACTTGCTCAACTTGCCCCGGTTTCGCATGACGTAAAGCCTGAATACCCATGTATGCCAAATAAGCGGCTGCCATGTATTTAAGCAAATTAAATAAATCAGGAGCCTGCGAGATAAGTAATGCCACACCTACGAGGCAGTAAATAATGTGTACGAGAATACCCGCGCCCACCCCAGCGCTGGTAATAAGTGCATTATCGCGACCAAAACGTACACTTTGACGCAGTACTACGGCAAAGTCAGGACCGGGACTGGCAACGGCAAAGAAGTGGGCACTGGCAATCGCTAAAAATTCCGGCCAATAGCTCATACTTGCTCCTTGCTCAGCAAGGATAGCAACATCGGGTTCGGACTATGATTGGCCAGTGTGCTGATAATCTTATGCGCTTTTTTATAATAACTGCGCAAGTGTCCTTTCAAGTGTGCGGTGCCTTGCTTTTCCCCTTTGATAAAACAAAATAACGCCAGTAAAAACACATGTTGCTGCTCAGAAAGCTCACTGGCGCGATTAGCGTAGGGGTTGTAACACTTGCCACAGCCGCCACGGAACTGATAGACGGTGTTGCTAAGCATCACGCCAAAACCAAAGAAGCTGGCCACTACCTCAGTAGCGGCACCTATCATGGCTTCGCCACCGGGTGGCAATACCCCACGCTGATAAATCATAATGCGTGCAAATGCTTGGGCATAACTGGCGATTAAGTCTTGAGGTTGATTAATTTGCTGCGGGTTATAAGACACAAAGATCGCATGACTATGCTCAACACAGTGCGCTTGCTCGCCTCGTAAAGCCCCACTGAAACGCATCAGCGGAAATTGCTGCTCTGGCATCTGCCCCGGACCGAGTAATTGAATAGGCCAATTTTGCAAGCCACTGTGCGCTTTGACTTGGGCAAATACTTGCGCCGCCATTTGCTCTGTACTGCTACTTTGCCCCTGGAAAAATTCATTACTGGGCTGCACTAAGCGACTGTGATTGCGAAAGTAATCCGCATCAAAATGTTCGAAGGCCCATAAAAAGGCATCAAGCAGCCACTGCTGTTCGCTCTCGGTCAGTAACGGCGAGGGTTTTAACCAACTTAACATGTAATTTTTTATTGCAACTTATGTCGTTAACTGCAAGCATATCAACTTGGGTAAAAAATGATAGCCATCAGCGATATGGCTCAGCTATCGATGTCACACTAACGCTCAAGGAGAGCCCTTATGATCACTCGCTCATTGTTGTTAGCCACGACCCTATTTAGCAGCGTTGCTGCCGCCGATGTAGCCGTGACCCTTTATGGTGGTCAATCATTTAGTCAAAGCTTAGAAACCAAAGAAGGCGCCGATATCGACCTTGAAGATGCCAATCACTTTGCGTTTAGTATCGATAGAACCATTACCGATGCCCGCTATGGCTTTTATTACTCAGCCAACAAGAGCGATATTCAAGGGAATAATGAGCGCCAAGTAAATATTCAACACTATATGTTTCAAAGTGCCGTAGAATATCCCCTAGCGAGCTCGACAACGGGTTACTTTGGGGCTCAAATTGGCGCCGCGAATGTCGACCCCGAATGGTTAAGCAGCGATACCTACTTTGCCACCGGGTTATTCACTGGCGCTGGCTATCATGTCACCGACAACGCTCAGCTTATGTTCGAGGTGCGCTGGTTAGCGACCATTATTAATAATGACAGCGACTTTAATTGCACCATTAGCAATGATCCAAATGATCAATGCCTCTGGCATTTTGATGGAGATGTGCTAAACCAATTCAATACCAGCTTGGCATTTAGTATGCGATTTTAACGAGTTCAGCCATGCCACACATTGTTGTAGAACACTCAGAAGATTTGCCTGTACTCCCCCAGGTACTGGTAGAAAAAGTACACCAAGCCACCTTTTCCAGTGGCCTTTTTGAATTAGATGCGATTAAGACGCGGGCCATCGCCTATCGCCATTATCAACTTGGCGAAAACAAAGAAGGCTTCATTCACATCTGTGCTTACATTATGGCGGGACGCTCGCCCATACAGAAACAGCAACTCAGCAATCACTTATTAGAGTGTCTACGCACCTATTGTCGCGAATCAGATTGTCTCAGCGTCGATGTACGTGATCTAGAGCCAGATATATACTGTAAAGGGTAATACGGACCAAGACAGGTGAGGCGAGTATTCGATTCTCGCCTCACCTTTGGCCGTTAGCGATATACCATAATGTCAATTTGCGGGTCTTTATAGGCACTGTACAGCAGCCAATTCTTGTGCGGCACAAAGCTCATTCCCAAATTACGAGAGAAGCCGCGCTCTTGCACCCTGATCACATCGGTCACCTCATTCGTGGCCATATCGTAGCGACTAATACGATAATCGGCGCGATTAACTTTAAAGAAGTACACCTTTTCATTGTGATAATGCCATCCGTAGGCGCCCGACAAGAGCACCTCCTCGGTCAGCGGTGCCGAAGTGCCATCGCTTAAGTTAAGTAAGTACAATCGCTTACCTTGAGGTTTGGCATATATCAAGGTCTGCTCATCCATCGCCATTGCATAAGCGCCGCCATCTTGAGTCAGCACCTGCACGCTCAGGGTGTTCAAATCAATGCTATAAAGTTGCTTCTGGTCAGAAACATAAAGGTGATGGTTGTCTAGAGACCACGTAGGACGCCCAAAATAATTAAGCGACACCTCTAGCTGCTGAGCGCGGCCACTGTGCATATCATAGATATACAAATGATTACTGTGTTCACTGAAGGCATTAAAGGCAATATAGCGGCCATCATGAGACCAGCTCGGGTCCTCTGCGGTCATCTGCAAATGCGTGAGTTGGCGGCGATTGCTGCCGTCGACCTCGGCACTCCATAGCTCATCAAAGCCTGACTCATTGGAGACAAACACTATTTTTTTGGCTTGTTCGCTGTATGCGGGATAGCGCACACTGTGCTCACCTAGCAGCAAGGGGAAAGGAGTTGAGGCCACATCGGCGTCTAGACTCAACCTCACAATCGATTTAGGAATGCGCCAACGGTGGTAATATAAGGCACCATCTGGCCCATAATGCGGATAGCTAAAGCCAGGTAAATCGAGGGCTTGTAATTGTCCACTGGGCAAATGCAAGTGATAACCTTGACGACGCCCTTGTTCAATAACAGAAAAAGTAAGCCGAGATAGCAAAGGATGCCATGCCACACCACGCACATCGAGAAAGCCTGATGTGAGTTGCTGTTGCTCGCCGCTGGTGGTGTTGATCAAGACTAACTCTTCATGGCCTGAGTCATAGTTGCGGCTAACCACCACCTGCGAGGCATCCGGCGATAAAGCTAATGCTTCATCACGAAACTGGCAAGGCTCATGGATGCAGCTCAAAGGCCGCTTGCTACCGGTGCGCAAATCACGCAAATAAGCAATGTTAGTAGTACCATCGGCACTCAAGCCGATATACGCTAATGTGTGACCATCTTTCGAGATAGCAACATCAGCACTGCCTTTACTTAAACACTGATCTAGTATCTGCACCTTGTTATTAAGCAAAGAATGTTGCACCACTTGGCAGCCGATATCCTTGCCCTTACGGTAGTAAAATAATGAATGCATATCAGCGCTAAATACCCCACGACTTTCACGATACGGGCTTTGCGTAATTGCCTGTGCACTTTGCTCCGGTGCTAATAAGCTTTGTTTGTAAAGGTTGGTGGGTTGGCCAAGACGGCGCCACGAGTACAACAGCCATTGACCATCGGGCGATACACTGGGGAAGAGTTCACGCCCTAACTCATCGGTGATTTTAGTACTACTCGCCTGCGCTATTTTAGCTGCCGGTTGCGGCCACCAGAAAAAAATCATCGCAGACAGAGCCATAACACCTAAGAAAATCAAAGCTAACGGGCGTTTAAGCGACTTTGTCTGTGTTTGCTTTGGCTCTTGTGCCTGCGGCGAAATACACAAGCGATAACCCGTTTTGCGCAATGTTTCAATGTATTCATGCTGCGCATCGCATTGTTTAAAGGCACTACGCAGATGCCAGATAGCATTAGTGAGTGCTTTTTTGCCTACATAGGCGTTGCCTTGCCAAATATGCGTAATTAACTCGTCACGACTGACAGGCTCAGGATAGCGCTCGGCTAGATAGCATAATAATTCCATGAATTTGGGCTGCAACGCATGACTATTCTGCCCACATGTAATAATGCAACGGCTTACATCTATATGACACGCACCTATTAAAAATTCCTTGCCAAACTGCACTAATTCTATACAACCCAAAAAGCCAACCTATCCACTTTTGCAGTCTACAGTGATTCACTTTAGTTAACCAAGCCGTTTGCGATAAAGGGTCGAGAAACAAAATTAACCATATGATTTTTAAGGAATAGATATTTAATAGATATAAAAAAGGTTGATAAAAGAGGCTCCCTTGTTTGCTAGTTGTCAGCAATCAAATTACAACGGTTACATGTAATTAACCACTGTCATATTACACATAATTAAAGACCCATCGCTGCCGCGCAGGCAAACTGATTTCCCCCCAGTTATTGGTTTAAGACGCTGCGGCAGCGCCTCGAATATAATAATAAAGGGAACAATCGTGTCTTACTCCAAAACCCCACTTAAAAAGTGTCTAGTCGCGGCAGCAATTAGCGCCTGTTTTAGCAGCTATGCAGTGGCTAACGAGCAACAAGTAGCGCGACAAAATAACGCTACGCCCGCCACCGTTGAACAGCCAGAAGAAGTTGAAAAAATCATCGTCACTGGGTCACGACTACGTCGTACCAATTTTGACACGCCTTCACCCATTGTCAGCGTCGGTAAAGACGAACTAAACGACACTGGGCTTGGCTCATTATCTGAGATATTAGTCGATCAAATACCCGCGATCAGTGAATCATTCAGTAACACTAACAGCCAATCTAGTGTACAAAATACCGGGTTATCCACCATAAACCTGCGAGACTTAGGCACTGACCGCACCTTAACCCTGATCGATGGCCGTCGCGTCGTCTCCAACAGCTACAGCGGCAACTATATCAGCCTTGGCACCATTCCTTCTGGTATGGTGCAACGTGTTGAAGTCATTTCCGGTGGTGCTTCAGCCGTTTACGGCTCTGATGCCATAGCCGGGGTGGTTAACATCATCACCCAAACAGATAAAGTCGGCAGCGAAATTAAAGTGCGCGGCGGCACCACGCATGAAGGCGGTGGCGACGAGTTTACCCTGGATGCCGAGCATGGCTTTACCTTTGCTAATAGCCAAGGCTACGGCTTTTTTAGCGCCACATGGGATCGTCAATTTGGCATTAATTGGGAGGACCGTGACCGAGCAGCTATTGAGGCCAGTTATGATTACCTCGCCAGTAAAATGTGTAATGCCATGAACACCATCGATGGTGACCAATGTATGCGCGACATCACTCAAGCCGATTGGCGAGAGCGCAGCGATGGTACCTATGGCGGGGTATTCGAAGAAGGATTAGATGCCGCTGACGGAGGCTACTACTACACCGCTGATGGCTTACAAAGTGGCTGGAATGAAGAGCGCGATGGTATCAACTATGAGATGTTCGATAAGATTAAAGTCCCCAATGATCGCTTCGCCGCCGCCCTTAAACTTGATTACGATTTGAATGACAGTGTTCGCGGCTATGCGCAAGTGCAATACAGCAAAACCGGTTCCCGCAATGTGAAATCGCCAGAGGACGAATACGAAGGCGCTGATGCACTCATTCTCGACCCATTAACGGGCGCTGCAGGCGAAATTAGCCCAGGGTATATTGAGCTTGATAACCCCTTCTTGCCCGATGAAATTCGCGATAATGCGAAAGGCCGTATCAACTGGGATCGCCGCTTTGCCGAAGTCGGCCCAGTGACCACAGATAACAGCCGAGAAACGATTCGTAGCTGGGCAGGCTTAAAAGGCACGGCCTTTAATGATGAGTGGAACTGGGATGTTTCGGTAGGCTATGGCACCTTTGAGCAAAAACAAAAGCGCCTTAATGAGCTAAATACCGTGCGTGTACGCCAAGCCCTCGCCTCTGAGCGTCTGGCTGATGGCACGGTGCAATGTAAAGATGCCGATGCACGAGCCGAGGGCTGTGTACCGCTGAATATTTTCGGTATTGGTTCGATTACACCAGAGATGGCGGATTGGATCCGGGCCACTCCCGTGATCACCACAGATATTACTCAGCTAAACGTGCAAGGCTATATGACGGGCGATCTATTCGAGATGCCAGCTGGCCCAGTGGCGACTGCTTTTGGCTTTGAGTACCGCCGCGATACCCAAGATGTGATCACCAATAAAGAGCAGCGATATGGCGGCGTAACTTTTAACGTTGTGCCGACCTTCTCAGGTGATATGGATATTTATGAAGCCTTTGCCGAGGCCTCCATCCCCTTAATTAAAGATGCAACTTTAGCAAAATCTCTGGATTTAGAAACCTCGCTACGCATTGCCAACTATAGCCCAGAAGGCATAGATACCATGGCGAGTTACCGCGCAGGGTTTAGCTGGGTGCCAGCCTCAGGTTATATGGTTCGTGCCAACTACTCTCGAGCACAGCGAGCCCCGAACATTACTGAGCTAATGTCGCCACCACGCGGTGACTTTGATAGCTTCAGCGATATTTGTGATGGCGTAACAGCAACCTCCACAGAGCTTGGTCATGATGCCTGTCGCCAAGAAGCGGGAATTGCCCAAGCGATTGCAAACGAAGGCGTGTTTGAAGATGAAAACAGCGGCTACTCACCTAACACTGGTAACGAACTGCTCAAAGAAGAAACCGCCGACACCTACACGTTAGGGTTAACCATTCAGCCGGATTTCGCTCCTAATTTAGGCATGTCGTTCGATTATTATGATATTCAAATCAGTGACTCCATCGAACAAATTGGCAATGAAGATATTCTCCAAGAGTGTTATGCCTCAGCCTCGGTGCCCTTTGGAGAGAATAATAGCTTTTGTGGCGACATTACCCGTGACAGTGATGGTCAAATCACACAAATTTTGCAGCGTGTATTTAACCTCAGCGAAACTCGTACTCGGGGCTATGACATTGCCATCAACTACCGTTACGACTTGCCCGAGTACGGTAGTCTGCGCTTAAAGCTCGATTGGAACCACGTCACCGAGTACAGCATTACCTATGAAGGTAACGACGGCACCGTGGTCAATCGCTACGATGGTGAGCTAGATTCTGGCATTTTCACCGACAAAGCCCGCGCTTCACTTACTTGGTCTTATGAAGACTTACGAGTACGTTGGACCACCAAGTATAAAAGCGACATTGTTGATAGCCATGACCGCGTTGAAGACATGCGCGAACTCTTTGCCGAGAATGCCGCAAGTTGTGCCGCCGGCGATGATAGCTGTGTCGAAAATCCAGAGCAGCCAAAATATCTATATTACCCCTCTTATATCACCCATGATATCTCGCTTTCTTATAACCTCGCATTGCAAGGGGATCAGGACGTGCGCCTATTTGCTGGGGTAAATAATATTTTTGACGACCAAGGCCCGTTTATTCCTTACACAGGCGATAATGTCGAGCATGGCGTCGGCAACTTTGATAGTGAATATGGCGGTGGTGTTGGCCGGTTTGTCTATCTTGGAGCCCAATACAGCTTCTAAACGAGTAGGCTCATCCCCTACCTTGTTGACTAAAGCCTCTCAATGAGAGGCTTTTTTATGGCTAGTGATAAAGCTGCCAAGCATTATCGTGCATAAGTTTGTGCTTTTGCGGCAACACCATATCGGCGTACCCCTGCCACACCTGATGATAACTTTGCTGCATTAAACACAGGGGAAAGTTACTGGCGAGCATCACCCGTTCAGCGCCCAGCGCGTTAATACAACACCTAATAACCTGCTGCTGCCACTGCACTGACTTATGCGGATACAACATTTCCCAGCCACTGCATTTGATCAAGATGTTGTCACAGCGACGCAATAACGCTAGGTTGTCTTGCCATAATGACCACCCATCCACACTCACCAAGCCACAATGATTAATGACTATGTTGATAGTCGGCACAGCAGTGGCCAACTCAATAAGACGTTTACATAATTGGTTATCAGCAAGTGTAAATTGCGCCTCAAAAATAAGCCCTTGCTCTGCTAACAGCGCGGCGTTGTCGATGCAATGGGGGTTAAGTAATCGCGCTCCATCTGCGCCTTCGGTGATATCACGAATACCACGCAATAGGGGATGTTTTAACTTAGCTAATGCCTCAGCAAAAGCAGCAGGGGCCAGGTCAATCACGGCATGACTAATGGCGGCCCCAGTAAATCCCGTGGCAGCCAACCACTGTAGCTCTCGAGCGGGTTCAGCATTGTCAAAACCGGCTTCAATATGCACCGCGCCGCAGTGTTGCAACGGCTCCTTAAGGTGCAAATCCTGTTGCTTAAAATTGCGCGTAATAGCCTGTTTTTGCGGCCAAAATGGCGGTCCTTTGCGCCTTAACCAGTGATAATCACCTCGGCTAAGGTCAAACAAGTGCACATGAGGGTCAAACAGGCGCTGCGACATTTACTGGGCCGTGTAACCACCGTCGATCACCTGCAGTGATCCGGTGATAAACCCAGCTTCATCGCTGGCTAAAAATGCCACTAGGCTCGCCACTTCATGGGCTTGCCCGAGTCGCCCCAACGGCTGCATCGCTGACTCCTGCGCCACCACTTCTTCTTTGTTAGCGCCACTGCGCTGGCAGTAGTTGTCGATGGCATTGTGGAACAACGGCGTTTCTATGGTACCTGGACACACCGCATTGGCCCGAATGCCAAACTCGGCGTAATCCAGTGCGGTGGTTTTCGCCATCGAAGCCAATGCAGATTTCGATAGGCTGTAGGCGAAGGAGTTGCGCTTACCCACCAGTGCTTGGTCAGAAGAAATATAAACAATCGCCCCTTTATTAGCGCTGCGCATACTGGGCAGCACGGCTTGGGTCGCCGCATAAGCACCTTTTATGTTGAGCGCGATAACTTCATCCAGCAGCGCTTCATCGGTCTGCTCTATGGTGGCGCTGCGATGAATTCCCGCATTGCATACCAACACATCAACCCCTTGCTCACGCTCGCATATCTCTGCAATGATCGCTTTTACACTAGGCACATCGCGCATATCACAATGGCGATACTCGCCTTGCTCCGACGTGACAATATCCAAGTTATAGACGCGATACCCTTGCGCTAATAACTTTTCGACAATGGCCAGACCAATTCCTTTACTACCACCGGTTACAATAGCGATTTCACTCATATTCATTTACGCCTTGATGTACTGTAATCCCCATACTAGCATCAGCGCCAAATAAAAATATAGGAATTGAGATTATGACCTTTCGTATTGATATGAAAGTACGCGATTACGAATGTGATATTCAAGGAATTGTTAACAACAGTGTTTATTTCAACTACTTAGAGCATGCTCGTCACGAGTTTTTACTCGCTCAAGGGGTTGATTTTGCTGCGCTTGCGAGAGATAAAATCAACTTGGTGGTGCTGCGTAGCGAGCTGGATTACAAGGCATCGCTTATGCCAGGGGATCATTTCTACGTTACCGTAGAGGTTGTGCGCGAAAGCCGCTTAAAATTTGCTTTTGTGCAAAATGTTTATCGCAGTGCTGATGACAAAGTGGCCCTACAGGCCAAAGTAATAGGGACGGCGGTGAATGCCAAAGGGCGCCCTTTTGTTGCCAAAGAACTGGAAACGCTTATCGCTTAAGGTGTGGTGCGCTTGAAGGTGAGCACATGCTCGCCGCTCAGCGTCATTTGACGCTCGCCAAGGCGCACAATCGGCGCTGACTTCAACGTCGCCAATAGTGCTTGCTCTGTGCCTGTCAATGCGGCGTTACATTGTTTATAGGTCATTCCCAGATTAGTGACTTCTAAGCGTTGCTCGCGAATATTGCTGGCGGCAAAGAAGTCATTGCAACCGGAAAAGCCATTTAGCTGCAAAGCATCAATAAAGCTGAGTGAGGCTTGATGATGGCGCACATCTTCACCATCAACGGACATAAGCTGCCAGTCATGGTACTTCGCTGCATCCGCTAGCTGCTCGTCGGTTGATGCACAACCGCTCAACGCTAAAACCATAGCCATCGCAAAGACTTGTTTTGCTCTCACCTATTACACCTTACGCTTATTCTTAGCCACGTCCGTAGTGGGTATTAACTATCGCGCTAATGCTAATGCAAAGCAACGTATAATGCACTGCTTTAACTAAAAGAAAGCGATATAAATCATAAGAGTTAACTTTCTTTTTACAGTCTTACACGCTTTGATATAAAGTTACTTACAGGCTAACACTAAGGCGAAATTCCATGATCATTAAACATTCTTTTCGAACGGCTTTATGTACCGCTATCATAGCTACCTTAAATGGCTGTGGGGGTGGCAGTGACGATACTACATCTCCAGGCCCTAGCCCCGATACAGGTTGGGTCGCCGGTGTTTTTGCTGACTCCGAACAATTTAAAGGCCAATGCGCTGCGCTAGACCAAAAGTACTGGCTGCGCTCATGGAGTAATGAAACTTACCTCTGGTACGATGAAATTGAAGACCGCGATCCCGCGTCCATCACCGATGTCATTGACTACTTCAATGTACTGAAAACGAATGACGTCACCGCGTCCGGTGCGCCCAAAGATAACTTTCACTTTAGCCTGCCCACCGATGAATGGGAACAACAACAGCAAAGTGGCAGTGTGTTAGGCTATGGTTTTAACTTTCGCGTTGTCAAGGCAACTCCTCCGCGCGAGGTCGTGGTGACCTACAGCGAGCCAAATACTGATGCGAGCACCCAAGGCATTGAGCGAGGTTGGCAAATCGCCGCTGTAAATGGCGTGGATGTTGTCAATAGCGACAATGTCGACGCCATTAACGCCGCTTTGTTCCCCACGCAAACAGGAGTTGAAACACAGTTTACCTTCACCCTGCGCGGCTCCAACCAGCAACAGCGTATTACCTTAGACTCGGCGCAATTCACCCAAGACCCAGTAATGAAGGTGAGCACACTCAGTACCGGCACTGGCAATGTTGGTTATATGCAGTTTAATGATCACAATGCACCTGCCGAGCGTCAGTTAGTTGATGCCGTTAATCAACTCGCCAGCGCCAATATTTCTGACTTGGTGGTTGATATGCGCTACAACGGTGGTGGCTTTCTCGCCATGGCGGCTCAGTTCGGGTATATGATTGCAGGTAGCAATAACACCAACGGGGTGATATTCGAGCAAACTATTTTTAATGATAAAAACCCAGACACAAACCCGGTAACTGGCGATCCCTTAACGCCCTTTCCTTTTATTGACGAATACATTGGCTTCGACCCCGACTCCGGCATCAGTGCGGGCACAGCCTTGCCAAGTCTTAATTTGAACCGTGTATTTGTGCTCACCACCGGCAATACGTGCTCCGCCAGCGAAGCGTTAATTAATGGCTTACGGGGTATTCCCGATAGCCGTAACTTTGAGGTGGTGCTCATTGGCGATGGCACCTGTGGCAAGCCTTATGGCTTTTACCCTACCGATAATTGCGATACCACCTTTTTCACCATTCAATTTACTGGCGTCAATGACAAAGGATTTGGCGAATATGCCGATGGCTTTGCGCCGCAGAATATTACTAATACCGAGCGCGCGCCAGTGCTTGTACAAGGCTGCGCTGTAGCCGATGACTTTAATCATTTACTCGGCGATCGTAATGAGGCCTTGCTCAGTGCTGCTCTTAGCTATCGCGCAACCGGTAACTGCCCTGCAGCGAGCACTTTAACTGGCTTAAAAGGGTATGCTGTTAGCAATGCAGCGGCCAACTCAGGAGCAGCCGCCATCGGCGACAACCGCACGCACAGCAAGTTGCAAAACAACCGGATAATGACGCCAGTGAGAAAGGACTAACGACGATGACCCTTAAAAAAATCACCACCCTGCTAGCGTCAATGCTGTTTATTACCAGTACCGGCTGCAATAGCACCAGCGACTCACAGCTCAAGCAAACCCTACTGGTCAATGCCGCAGACGAGCAAGTCGCTGAGATTATCAGTCGCATCCTTGACGCTGATAAGGTGCGCCTCAGTGGCGGCGTATTCACCCAGCAAAGCTCATTGGTACTGAGCCATCCCAATGTGGTCGATAGCCAAGGCAACCCTATTATGGGCAAACAAATCACCATGCCCGATCGCTTTATGCTCATGCGCGATGAAGACCAGTGTTATATCCACCACCTAAATAGCGACACCCTAGTCGCGGCACCACAGCTGCAATGCCAGTAAAAACAAAAAGGGCCAGCGCATAGGCTGGCCCTTTTTGTATCCAGTGAAGCTATTTCACTTCAACTCTTGATGAGCGCATCACTACTTCATCATTAAGCTCAATGCCAATGCCTGGCGCTTCACTGACCTTAAACTTGCCATTCACTGGCTGCGGGTCTTGAATACACAGCTCGCGGTTCCACTTTTTAATGGCATAGGTGTGGTGCTCGTGAATTAAAAAGTTCGGAATCGCACTTTCTAGATGCAAGGACGCCGCCGTAGCCACTGGCCCGCCACACACATGCGCTTGAATACGCACATCGAAGATATCGGCATAGTCACAGACTTTTTTAGTCTCGGTAAAGCCACCGCACAAACCAATATCCGGTTGCAGTACGTCAATACTTTGATCTTCAAGGTAAGGGCGTACACCCCAGCGGTTATATAAACGCTCACCACCGGCGATGGGCACGGCGACTTTGTCTGCCACTTTTGCATGCAAAGAATGGTTTAGGTAATTCACTGGCTCTTCGTAGTACATACAATCAAATTCTTCAGCGATTTCACCAATCTGAATTGCCGATGTGGCTCCGGGCAGGCTATGACATTCAAAAATAATATCCACCTCGTCCCCCACCGCTTCACGAATGGCCTGCATCCGCGCGCGGTACAGTTTCATCTCGCCACGGTCGATGATCTTAGTGCGATCGTAGTAAGTGTTCCCCTGTTTATCATATTGAATTGGGTCCACTTTCACAGCATCGTAGCCTTGCGCCATCGCCTTAAGTGCCGCTTCCGCATACTCTTGCGGCTGCACTAGGGCCTTAAATTCGCTGTCCCAGTCAAACTGTAACTGCGACGCATAAGTACGCAGTTCATCATTCACCTTGCCGCCCAATAATTGGTATACAGGTAAGCCCAAAGCTTTACCCTTGATATCCCAAAGCGCAGTATCTATCGCACTCATGGCGGCATAGACCACCGGCCCGCCACCGAGCCCCCAAAAGCTCTCACGCAGCATCCGCGACCATAACAGTTCCGTTTGGAATGGGTCATGACCGATTAAAAATGCATCTGCCATTTCTTTGATCATCGCTGCTGCAGCGCTGTGCCCCAAGTCATAAGCCAAGCCTGCTTCACCTACACCACTGATCCCCTCATCGGTGTGAATACGCACAAATACGGGTGTCCAAGCTGGGCGCTCTGGGCAGTGAATATCAAATATTTCTACACGATTTACTTTCATGGCTTATCCTTGTTATTCAGCAAAGCTAGGGTCAAGACGGTATGCTTTACGAAGCATAGCTGGCCACGCTTTTTGCCCGCCGGTGCTGCCGCTGTGGACCACATTCGCTTGATTATAAATATTATCGATAATAGCCTGAGGCACAGGCGTAGGTGGCTGATTCATACTTTGCATGGCTACTTGAATTTCACACGCCCGCTGCAAGTCATAGAAACGCATAAAGGCATCGCCCACCGTTGGCCCGACGGTTAACCCGCCGTGGTTCACTAACAACATATGGTTAGTAGTGCCTAAGTCTTGTTGTAAGCGCTGCTTTTCCTCGTCATTCACTGCCAACCCTTCGTATTCGTGGTACGACAATGATGGCAATGAGAACATAGAGTGCTGGCTGTAAGGCTGCAAGCCACCCTTAACACTGGCTACAGCGATGGTTTCTTTGGTATGCAAGTGGATTACACAGTGGGCATCATCGCGCACCTCGTGAATGGCGCTATGAATAGTAAAGCCCGCTGGGTTTATTTGATGGGGCGTGTCGTCAAGAATATCGCCTTGCAGATTCACCTTCACTAAATTAGAGGCAGTCACCTCATCGAAACTCAGGCCAAATGCATTCACCAAGTACTCATCAGTGCCGGGAATACGCGCCGACATATGGGTGTAAATTAAATCGCCCCAACGCATATGCTCAACTAAGCGATAACACGCCGCCAAATCAACGCGCAAACGCCACTCCTGATCACTGACCTTATCGCGTACGCTTAACGGGGGTAATGTCGGGATCACACTCATGAGTTACTCCACTTAAAATAGATGTATAGAAGTCTAAACGCTTCTAGGGTGTCATTCAATAAAAAAAGCCACCGCAGGCAAACCTACGATGGCTTTTTTAAAATAATGACCTTATTTTACGTTGGCAAGGTATTCGGCAATGGCTTCAAACTCCGCATCACTGATGTTCATTACCATGGCTTTCATCGCCGCCGACATGCCATTGTTGCGCTTGCCAGACTTAATATCTTTCATTTGCGCGACCATATACTCTTTGTTCTGCCCTGCTAGTTTAGGATACAAAGGCATGATCGGTGCTTTACCATCGGCACCGTGGCAAGTGTGGCAGTTTTTCTCGGTGTAAAGCGCTTTGCCATCGGCAGCATGAACATTCATAGTTAATGCCGATAATGCTAAGGCACCAGTTCCCACAAGGACTTTTGTTAGTTTTTTCATAGTAGTTACTCTTATGTTGACGGTAGATAAAATGTTAACAATGAGTGTAGACCCATGTTCTTAAACCTAGCAACTAAGAATTAACCTACACTGAGCGCCACCGACGACTGTACTCGTGCCGTCGCCTTTGACTACCAGATTAGATCATCAGGTACTTCGTAGTCTGCGTACGGATCGTCCTCGTCTTTTTGGTCGTCCTCATTTTCCACATGGAAAACAATATATTTTTCATCGACCTCGGCTATTTTACGGGCTGGCTCATCTTGCAGCACATAAAACTGGCCTTCTAATACGCAAATAGCTAAGCGCCCTTTTGCCAGCGCCTGCTGGGTTTGTGCATTAACATCGATTTCTTTAATTTTATTGTCGTAGGTGAAGTTGAAAGTAAGCTCACCGCGAATCTCATCTTGATTGTGATGTTCAAGAATTTGTTTTACCCGTGCAACCTGCTCTCGCTCTTTAAGCTCCTTTTGGCGCTGCTCATTCAGCTGATTAGCTTTTTCTTGCTGCGCTTGTTTGGTTTGCTCAATGTGCTTTTGCAAATCACTTTGGTCGCTAGTGGCGCCTTTTTTCTTCTTTTTCTTTTGTGCTTTACGCTTTTCCGACTTGGCCAGTTTAGCTTTGTGCTCGTTGGTTAGCCCGGCTTTAAGAAGCTGATCTTGTAATGACCCCATAACTATCACTTGTAAAATACGAACTGAATAAGGTTATTTTACTCATCATTTTCGGAAATGACAGTAACAGAAGTGATTGCGAGAAACTTTGACTGAGCGCAAGCCAAGGTTTGCCTCTGAACTTATGATACACTGACGCTGCAGCTACTCATTTAATGTACTTGGGTTTATGTCTTATTGGTTGTTACTGACCTGCTCGGTCTTTACTTTTTTTATTCTTTACGCCGTACAACCCCTTTTGGCGCTGTTCGCACAGCATTATCAAGTATCTCCCGCCACTGCTGGCTCGCTCATGACCCTGACCATGGCCCCTTTGGCCATTGCTCCTTTACTTTATGGTGTCATGCTCAATCGCCGCAACTTATACCGGGTGCTCCAAGTAGTGATGGTCACGCTCGCCTTAACCAACGCCTTGGTACCACTCACCGAGCAATTTTGGCAGTTGCAAGCGCTGCGATTAATTCAAGGTTTGGCACTGCCCGCCGCACTCACCGCGATGACAGCCAGTATTGCGATACGCTACCAAGGCGCTGAAGTGAGCAAAAAAATGAGTGGTTATATTGGCAGTACCATTGCTGGTGGCTTTTTAGGTCGCGCCTTAGCAGCTGGATTCGCTGAGTACCTCAGCTGGCAAAGCTTTTTTTGGCTTAATTCACTGTTATTGTTGGCACTCGCTGCATGCATTCGCGCCCATCGGGCGCCCATACGCCAAGCCCATACACCACTGCGGGGTAACCTTAGCGCACTGTTAAATACGCGCATACTTACGCTTTACGCCAGTGTTTTTTGTATGTTTTTCTGTTTTGCAGCGCTGTTGAATTATTTGCCCTTTATTTTGCGCAGTACCTACGCCATGACCAATACCAAAAATATTGGTTTAGTTTATAGCGGTTACCTATTAGGAGCGTTAACGACCTTTGTTACTCCCTATTTGCAAAAACGCTGTGCGAATATTTTCAGTTTATTGGCCACGGTATTTTTAGGCTACAGCGCCACCATTGCGCTGATGTTTTGGCATAGTTTGCCGGTTTTCCTCGTTGCCTTTACCTGTTTTTGTGCATCGATGTTTATTATTCATGCCACCGCTGCTCCGCTAGTAAACCGCCTCAGCAGCGCCAGCGCCAGCCTCACTAATGGAGTGTATGTGTCTTTTTACTACAGCGGCGGCGCATTGGGCTCGTTTGTTCCTGGGTTGTTGTATCAAGCCTACGGTGAGCGTGCTTTTTTAGGGTGTTTACTACTTGTGTGTCTATGTGGCTACTTACTCATCGCCGTGCCACAACGTTTGGGGACCGACAAAACCTGCATTTGATGCTGCCAATGCCTGAACAGACGCAGTAAGTCCTGCTTGGCCACCAGCCAAGTATAACGATTGTCAAAAGGATGGCAGTGATAAAGCGTACCAGGTGGAGTGTTCTGCCAAATGGCCTCATCTAGCCATAATTCGACCTGATTTCCAGGGTCATTCATCAATGCCAGCATTGATACACACCCGGGGTGTACGCCTAAATAACGCTGTAACCGCTCATTCGATGCAAAGCCAAGACGCGATACTTGCTGCGCTTTAGAAAGCGCTTTGAGATCCACCTGCGCGTCATGGGCGGTGATCAGTAAAAAATGCCGGCGGCCATAGTTGTCTCGTAAAAATAGATTTTTTAGCCTCACTCCGGGGCGCTCTAAGGCAATGTTGTCGGCCGCTTGTGCCGTAGCTAAGGGCGGGTGAGAGAGCTTCTCACAAGTGATATCCAAAGCCGTAAAAAGCGCCTCCAGCGCTGCAATAGCACGACTCATTACAGGCACTCACCGCGCAACTGCACACTTAAATCGCGCCATAGCACTTGTGTTATTTCATAGTCACCGGGGCAATACTGGCGCTCATCGAGCTCTTTTTTTAGGGCTGCGGCACCTTGATCTTCAAGCTGCAGCTTCAGCACCCGCGATTCTTCGAAGTACTCTTTTTCAGCATAACGTTCAAACTCACGGCGAGTGATGGGTTCATCCGGGTCGAGCATTTCTCTGCGGCTGGCTTTGACGGTAATAACATAGGCAAATATTTTCTGCCCTTGCTCTGTGGTTTTGCCGTAAAACTGCTGTGACTGCACCTCATATTCGGGTTCATCATAAGATGATGAACAGGCCGTTAAAGCACAATAAAACAAGGCCACCGTGATTAATTTATACATGATAAAGACATTCTTATTATTAACTTTCCCTACTGTATCAAAGCCCCCGCGCTTTGGGGAGCGTATTGTCACGAAGCGACAGCCCGCACCTTAGTGCGTGCTTCAGATAAAGATAATGTTTAGGTCTGCGTGATTTTTTTTGATGCGGTACTTGACCTTGAAAGTAAAATTAATAAAATACCAAACGTCTTAACGGACAAGCCACTTTTTAGTGGGGCTATAGCTCAGCTGGGAGAGCGCCTGCCTTGCACGCAGGAGGTCAGCAGTTCGATCCTGCTTAGCTCCACCATTTCCTCTTTGTTTTATTATTTTCTTAGTCTGGCATCCAAGCCCATCCCCCGGCTCGGTATCCTTACCTCGCGTTCAAAACTAAAAAAGCAGTGCTTTTTTCGAGCGTTTTTCACCCTGCTTAGCTCCACCATTTACTTTCTTTTTATTACTTTTATAGTCTGGCATCCAAGCCCATCCCCAGGATCGGTATCCTTACCTCGCGTTCAAAACTAAAAAAGCCACCCATTAAAGATGGATGGCTTGGAAAGCGACTCATTTCTGAATGCATATAAATATCAGTAAAGCCCCAGACAAAAACCTAGCGTTATTGAATCGAAAAACGCTCTAAAGTACGCCATCAGCTAAGAATTTTCCGTAAGCTGCATACGCTCTAGATGTAAGATGGGCATTATCCCAAATGAGAGGCTCTCGCTTTTCATCAAACAAGTTACAAGTTTCCTTCCGATAATCACAGAAGAAGTGCTTCTTATCTATCCACTTGATAGTTCCTTGCTGCTTCACTGCACTTTTAAGCTTGTCACTAATACGCACACGATCCCATCGTTGATACTTATATGTGATTTTTGGTAGTTTCTGAAGATCCATATCAGAGCGCCAAGCTTTTATAGATAAAGATGCTAAGTCAGTAAAAAGAATTGAACCTACCAAAGTAACTTCCTTTTGATAAGAGCTCTCAATATATCGCGCCAAATCAAACCCTGCTTGGTATGTACTTTCCTGCCACTTAGCTGTGATAACTACATTTGTAGCTTGTTTTAGCAGTTCACCTGCAATTACATCCTTATTCTTACATTTTATGCCAGGTTCACCTTCCATATCTGCCGCAATGAAGTCAGCCATACACTCGTCGTCTAAATAGATGTAGCGAACTTGCCAGTGACTAGCGATGGTTGACATCGACATATACGCATCATTACCAAAAGAATCTCCTAGTAGTAGAATTTTAGAACATCCGTCCTCACAGTCGAATGGCTGATCGCTAGGAAAATAACGCTCTCTAAGCTTCAAGATACGAGCACGCTCTGATTCGACATCAACGAGCATTTCCATACCAGCACTTTCTAGCTTATTTACATAGAAACTTCTGAAGCCATTTGTTTTATGAATCAGTAGACCCACGGAGCTAAACAATAATAAGCATACCGACGAAGTGGCGATTAGCCTAAAAGGCTTAATATTGCGATACTTTCTTATTGGCTTTTCCACATACAAATATGAAGCAATTGATAGCAAAAAAACAGGAAGGATAAGCATTAACTTATAGTAAATTTTCTCATCAACCAGATTGTCGAAATATATATCAATTGAGGAGAAAAGAGGGTTATGAAATAAGTATAACCCGTAACTTATTAACCCTATTTTAACAAGAACAGTATTACTAAGAATTTTTTTACAGAAATATGTATGACCACTAATAGTAATGAGAATTGCTGACGCGAGCACTGGAACTAGCGTAAAAAGGCTAGGATGTAGAGTTTTTTTATCAAAGAAAAAGAAACTGGCAATTATTATTACTAGACAAGCTATCGCTATAATCTCTAAGTTCTTGCTATTACGTTTACTATCAAGGTATTTAGAAAATGCATTACAAGACATAAAAAACGCGCAAATTGAACCGGCGATCAATTCCCAGGCTCTCGTATGTATTGAGTAAAATGTTAGGTTAGGTGATGTGATCGCGCCTGAGTGTGCGAAATAAAGACTGAATGCAGCAATTAGAAAAAAGGAAGTAATAATCATACGCCTTGACTTGGATAGCATGATCATCAGTAAGGGGAAAATTAGATAAAACTGCTCTTCAACTGCTAAGCTCCATGTATGCAATAGCGGAGCATTATTGTTGAATTGGTTGAAGTAGTCCGTTTCTAAATAAAAGAAATAGTTAGATAGGAAAAAGCTAACTGCAACAATACTTTGTCCCACATCCTTTATTTGCGACGGTATTAAAAAGAAAAAAGCTAGTGGAAGGGTAATTAATATCGTAATAAAAAGAGGAGGAAGAATTCTCTTCGCTCGTCTTTCATAGAAGCTATATAAGGAGAAGCTGCCATCATCCAACTCTCTCATTATTATTGAAGTAATTAAGAAACCACTAATAACAAAAAAAACATCAACACCAATGAAGCCCCCACTAATAGCGGAAACCCCAGCATGATATATAATTACGGACATGACGGAAATAGCCCTCAGGCCATCTATTTCAGGTCTATACTTCAAAACTTCACTTCTATTCAAGAAAATACCAACTGGGAAAGGTAACGTTTTAGAAGTTAATTTTCAACCTAGTTAAAAAGCTGTTAATATTTAAAAAACAACAATTAACAAAATAAATAATTAACAACTTAAAAACATAAAAACATAAAAACAACATCAAAAGCCATCACTCTGAAAGAGCAGATGATGATTATCGACTAGTGAAAAGCACTTTAAAGAAATGGGGAAAACAAGTGGTATATACAATTTTTATCACAACCACCCTTTTTGCCTGGCGATACGCGCTGCATCACTGCGATTGGAGGCATTTAACTTACTAATGGCTTCACTGAGATAATTACGTACCGTGCCTTCGCTTAAATAGAGCCGCGCGGCGATATCACTGGTTTTTAGCCCTTCTTCGGTGAGCTTAAGTGCGGCACTCTCTTTACGACTTAGGGGGTTATTATCCTCCAGCGCTAACAATGCCAACTCTGGGTCGATAACCTTTTGCCCTTGATGGACTTTCTTTAATGCATCGATTAGATAATCACTGGACGCTTCTTTGAGAATAAATCCGCGTACACCCGCATCCAGTGCGCGGCGAATATAACCAGATTTAGAAAATGTTGTCATAATCACGATTTGTATACCTTCATGGGTGACTTGCTCGGCCAGCTCCAAGCCACTCATATTGGGCATTTCGATATCGCTGAGTAGTAAATCAGCCCGTACTTCAGTCAATAATGTGAGCGCTGAATGGCCGTCACTGGCTTCACCAACCACTTCAATAAAAGGGTCTAAATTTAGTAAAGCAACAATGGCATTACGCACTAGCGCTTGGTCTTCTATAACAACAACGCGTATCATCGCCGCCCCCTTATTTTAAAAATGTGCATGTTAAACGTACGCCTTGCTCAGTGTTGATATCGAGTTCACCACCTAACTGCTCACAGCGTGTTTGAATGCCCTTAAGTCCATTGCCAAAAGAGACGTTCGCCTCTTTGCCATTATCAAACATACTCACTTGCCAATAGCTATCAGTCTCTTTGAACTCAACCCCAAAGTGAGTCGCCTTGCTATGGCGTATCACATTGGTTGCCGCTTCTTTGCAGATAAAGCACAGTGCACTCTCAATTGTGCTCGGCAAGCGTGGCACCGGCCCAACATGGCATTGAATGTTCTGGCTTTGCAAATTTTTAGTAATGGTCTCTAACACGCCACCCAGGCCCATTTGCTTCATCCCCGCCACCGCCTGGCGCACTTCACTGAGTAAGTCCCGAGCCAACTGACTTACCTCGTTTATCTCGACGCGGGCTCGCTCACTTTCTTTGGCATCAAGCATTTTTTGCGCGAGCTCTGATTTTAAGGCAATACTTGATAGCGAATGCCCGAGTAAGTCATGGAGGTCACGAGCGATACGCTCACGCTCAGCCACCGCGCCAATATGCTCAATTTGTTGCTCGCTGCGCGCTTTAGCTCGTGCATGCTGACGCTCGCGGCGCTCAAAGACACCAAAAAAGAAAATACCAATACTGACTACCACCGCCGGAAGCAAGTAATAACCGAGCTGCACCGGGGCAAAAACCACACCACTTAGGGTCGCGCCCAGTAAAATAATCACTAACGCAGCTTTGCCTTGCCAACCAATAAAGTGAAAACCACATAAAAACGCGATAAAACCAAATAATGCCTGGCTTCCAGGGGTGATAGCCGTTGCTGCAATACACAGCACCAGCATAGCAATCACACAGGCAACCAGCTTGCTCCCTTTAACCCGAAGAGCGAAGCCATATAGCCCGACAAAAACAATGTAAGCGACGATGGCTAACGCGATCTGTGCCGACGAAAAATAATCGCTCGCCATGATCAAAGGTAAAAAGTAAAAACTTGAGAAAATCAGTGGCATCCAGTTCCAAAAAGGCTTCTGGTTTTGTGCGATAGTGTAGGAGTAAAGCATATAACGGTTTTCCTGTGGCCTTTAACTCATAGTGCGACCATGACGCTGTATGAGCTAGTAAATAACAAGCGGCGGTGGTTATCAATACCACCGCGCTGATGGGCTTGTGCTTATAATTTACTGATTTTTAGCGATGAGCATTTTCGCCCAGCCATAATCAGGGTTCACTTGCAGCGCCTGCTGCCAGTCGGCTAAAGCTTTCTCGCCATGGCCAAGCTCTTTTTGTGTTAGCCCACGCCATGTGTAGGTCTCTGCCTCTCCCCACCCATAGCGAGTGTCCTGTTGCTGAGAGAACAATAACACTGCTTTATTAAAATCACGCAAGGCCTGTTGTTTTGAACCGCCAAACATGGACGGGGTGTTATAAGCACTAACACCTTTTATAAGGTGTACACGCGGACTATTAGGTGCAAGACGCTCTGCTTGGGACAATAAATTACCAGCTTTAGGCCCGTAGTACGCCCCTTTGAGAGGGTTAAAGGTGATTTTGAAGCCATACACTTGGGCTAGCAAAGCTTTGGCCTCACCTAATTCGGTATCTGACAAAGGCTCAGCTAGAAGTTGTTCTAAGCTCTGCTGCGCCATCTCCAGGCTTTGCTGCGCCGCCTGCTGTTGTGCTTGCAAGTACTGACTCATACTCAATCGGTAATAGGCCAAGCCTTGCTCATAACCCTGAGCTGATTGACTATGTAAGCGTAGCTCTTGTATATCTAGAGTGGCTGCTGCTTGCTCAATGTGTTGCACATCGGTTGAGCTGGCAAAGGTCGAGGTGGTCACGGCGCTGGTAAGTGCCAAAGCGATAATGGTTATTTTCATGATGTCTCTCCTGTTGTTTGGACATCTTTATCATTGCTTATTTACCATCCGCTGCGCAGTCACCTTTGTCATCAATAGCAGATGACATTTGTCAGCACCTGCTTTGTTATATAGCTCATGGTATGCTGGCAAAAAAACAGCCTTTGACGCGCTATGAGCTCTCACAAACAAAGCTTATTCTTTTTGCATACAGCGGTTCTACTGTTTGGTGGCACCGCCTTATTCGCCAAGTTAATTCACCTGCCAGCGTTAGATATCACCGTATATCGCACCGCAATCGCAGCCCTTGCCTTAGTTATCATGCTCGGTGCAATGCGCCAGCCCATCGCCCTAAGAAGCACCAAAGACTACCTTATTGCACTGGCACTTGGTGCCATCGTTGGCGTGCACTGGGTAACCTATTTTGCTGGAATGCAGCTAGCGGGGATCACCATCGGCATTATCGCGTTTTTTAGTTATCCGGTTCTAACCGTTATGATTGAACCGCTTTTTCATCGCGCTTTGCCCAAGCTTAAGGACATGATCAGTGCCATTGCCGTCAGTGTCGGAATTTACTTACTCATACCAGAAGCAACACTGGGAAATGATGTCACTTTGGGCATAGCGACCGGAGTGTTTTCTGCATTATGCTTTGCCCTTCGTAATATTTTGCAGCGCCAGTACTTCAACCACTATGGCGGCCCGCAAACCATGTTTTATCAAACCTTGGTCGCCAGTATAATGCTGTGTGCCTTTGTTGAGGTTCCCCCCATGGCCGTTACACAGCGTGATATTGCTCTGCTGTTTTTGGTCGCCATAGTATTTACAGCCACTCCCCATGCATTGTTTGCCGCCTCATTGCGCCAACTCAGTGCAACAACGGCTGGGCTTATCTCTTGCTTACAACCCCTCTATGCCACCATTTTGGCCTTTATTTTATTGCGAGAGCGCCCAGACATCGCCACGCTGATAGGCGGTATGCTGGTTGTCAGTGCTGCATTCTTTGAGACTTGGTCAGTATCTCGACAATCGCGATAGATGCCCTTGATAAATTGGTTGCCATCAACAAAGATAGCAATGACCCTGCTAGACGGACTGATAAGAAATGAAAGTATTTGCTCATCGCGGTGCCAGCGGTAACTACCCGGAAAATACGCAAATCGCCATAGAAAGTGCCCTTTCTGTGGGCGTCGATGGTATAGAAGTCGACCTACAAAGCTGCCTTGATGACTATGTCATCATTCATGATACCTGGCTTGATAGAACCACCTCAGGTCAAGGCAAGGTCAATAAAACCCCTTTAGCAGAAATTCAACGTTATGATGCCGGCCAAGGGCAGCGCGTGCCGGGGCTGCAAGACATGATCGACTGGATAGGGAATAAGACCCTACTGAACCTAGAACTTAAACACACATTCTCACTCGATAAGCTCGTTGCTACCCTTGAGCACAATGTACAACAGGGTTTATTACAGCGAGAGCAGCTTATTGTCTCTTCTTTTGATCACCATCAACTCGTATGGTTGAAGCAACATCTACCTTGGGTGAAAATTGGAGCGCTGACTTCCTCTATCCCGCTCAACTATGCTGAGTTTGCTCAACGCTTGCATGCGTATAGCTTGCACTTAGACAAAAACTTCGTAAACCACGAGTTTGTCGCCGATGCGAAACAGCGCGGGCTCGAGGTCTATGCTTATACTGTAGATAAGAAAGAAGATATTCTTGATATGCGAGCACTGGGAGTGGATGGTATTTTCACCAATTACCCGTGCAATACTAAGATGATTTTAGCGAATGATGCCTAGCTAGGCGCTTACTTCATCGCTAAACACTTGAAAATCTTTTGCTTTATACAATACTGAGCATGTATACATTGACGTCTACTCAGGCAAACGGAGCCCTCATCAATGAGTTGGTTTATGCGCATGTACAATTATATTGAAGAAACATTTTTTTATACGCTAACTCGTAAAATTGTTGGCAACCTTAGCTTTTTGTTTGCTTTACAGTTACTTACTTTAGTTTGGCTGTACCGCGAACTGAGCGCCCAAGAACAAGGTTTGGCGCTGTTTGCGGTGATCTCGCTATTAGTCGTCGGTGGTTTTATTTTTACGGTGTTCTATATGCGCCATTTAATCGTGCGCCCTGTGCAAGCGATGCGCGATACGTTAGAGCAAGTCAATCAACAGGATGCCAACTTAAACGCGCGATTACCCCAATTCACGTATGATGAATTTCGTGACTTATCAGAGCAATATAATAAGTTCGTACACCATTTAAGCGCCCTTTTAAACACTACCTATGAAGGTGCAGCCCAAGCTGCTGATAGCAATCAGCAGGTCAATTTATCCATGCAAAACACAGCTGAATTGGGAGCTCGACAATTACAATTTAGTAGTGAGATTGCAGCGAGCACCACGCAAGTCACGCATAGCCTAGAGCAAATCGTCGCCAATACTGATGCGGTGTTCAGCGACAACAGTGAGAACCTCACCTTTGTACGCTCTTCATCTGAAGAGCTTAGCCAATTAGTATCGCAAATTCATAAGATCACGCAGCTATTAGGGCGATTTGCCGACACTGTTGCAGGCTTGAAAGAAAACTCAGAGAACATTCGCAGTATTTTGCAAATGGTCGAAGGGTTTGCCGATCAAACTAACCTGCTCGCCCTTAATGCGGCCATTGAAGCTGCTCGCGCCGGTGAAGCAGGCAGAGGTTTTGCTGTCGTTGCTGATGAGGTACGTTCACTGTCACTTAAAGTCAGTGATGCGACCCAGCAAATTAGCGACTTTATTAATAAGATGGGCACTTTGGTAAGCGATACTAACCAAGAATCAGAGCAACTTATTGAGCACTCTTCAAGCGCTGAACAAGCAATCGGTAACACGGCTTCAGGCTTTAGTGAACTAGTGCAAGACTTTGAGAAAAACCAACAACAATTGCAGGATATTGTCGCAGCAGTGCATGAACTGGAGCAAACCCAGGCCAATACTCAGCAATCGGTGGAGCAAATTAAAACCTTAGGTGAAGACGCGAAAGCGCAAATAGACCAAGCCGCAGAGCAATGCGCGCGCTCAGAGCACCTAACCCGCACCACTCAAAGCGAGCTAGAGCGCTTCGTAAAATAACCTTTAGAGCACAAAAAAGCCCAGCACTAAGCTGGGCTTTGTAAACCTTAGTCGTGATTAGCTACGAATTTGTCCTTCACCATTCACTAAGTATTTTTCTGTGGTCAGTGACTCTAGGCCCATAGGCCCGTAAGCGTGCAACTTAGTCGTTGCGATGCCGATTTCAGCGCCTAGACCTAGCTGCGAACCATCAGAGAAGCGTGAAGAGGCATTTACCATCACCACCGACGCATCAACACTGCGCTGGAACAAGTTGGCGGTTTGCTCGTCTTTGGTACAAATAACTTCAGTGTGGAAGCTACCAAAGCGGTCAATATGCGCCACTGCTGCATCAAAGTCAGCAACGATACGTACCGCGATTTCAAGATCAAGGTACTCTTCACCAAATTCATCATCGCCAATGACATTCGCATTGCTGAAGAATTTCGCTGCTTGAGCATCAGCATTAACACGTACACCTTTTGCTTCAAGCTCTTTTGCCGCACGAGCTAAAAATGCCTCTGCCACCTCTTGGTGCACAACCAAGCCCTCTAGCGCGTTACATACACCGGTACGTTGAGTCTTACCGTTCAGCAACAGGTTCATCGCCACATCAAGGTCTGCATCTTTATCAACATACAGGTGACACACTCCTTTAAAGTGCTGAATAACCGGTACGGTACTGTTTTCAGTCACAAAATTAATCAGTCCTTCGCCACCGCGAGGGATAATCAAGTCAATGGTGTCACGCTGCTGCATAAGATCCATCAACAGGCCACGGTCTGGGTCTGGGATCACCGAGATAAGCGCCGTTGGCAAGTTGTGTTTCTCAAGCACACTGTGCAGTACACTGGCAATGGCTTTACTTGAGGCTAGCGCCTCTTTACCACCACGCAAAATAACCGCATTACCTGATTTGAAGCACAGTGCGCCAGCATCCGCTGTTACGTTTGGACGGGCTTCATAAATCATGCAGATCACCCCAAGAGGCACTCGCATTTTATTGATTTTGATACCATTGGGGCGCTCACCCAATGAACGCAACTGACCTACTGGGTCATCGAGATCGGCAATGGTTTCAATGCCCACGGCCATATCTTCAATACGCTCATCGGTCAGCGTCAAACGGTCGACCATGGCTGCAGCTAAGTTGTTGTCTCGCGCATTGGCAAGATCTGATTCGTTTTCCGCCTTAATATGCTCTTTGTTGGCACGCAGTGCCTCAGCCATTTCTTTAAGTACGTTGTTTTTACTCTCTGTATCAAGCAGAGCAAGCACCTTAGCGGCTTTTGCTGCTTGAGCTGAAATATCCTTAACTAAACTCATGATTTCTCCAATACTGCAATGTCTTCGTCTGAAATAATCGGGCCGATGGAATCTTGTGCTTCATCGCTAAACTCACTGGTTTCATTCTCGGCAATAAAGTTCAGCAAACAGCTACTGTAGTTTGCTCGTGCCTTAGCCAGCTTAGTGCCGTCGTCGCTGCGCACCAAAATAGTGTCGCCAACGGAGAACTCGCCCCGAACCTCGATAATGCCTTGCGGGTTAATCTGCTCGGCGTTTTCATCTAATGGCTCGCTGAAGTCACCTTCAACAATCACCTCACCCTGCTCACTGGCGGTATGTGTACGCCAATGGACTGCCTCTTGCATTGGTTTTTCATACGGCAAGAAGATAGTGCCCGGGTTTTTACCTTCTAACAACAAGTTAAAGGTCTGCTCTTTAAAGCCATTTAGAATAAATGTAGTAATACCATGGGAAGTGGCTTTTTCTGCCGCCTCGATTTTGGTTTTCATGCCGCCGGTGCCTACCGCACTGGTAGCACACCCAGCCATGGCGTAAATAGATTCATCAATTTCACTGATCTCAGGTAACAGCACAGCGTCGGTATGCAAGTTAGGATTCTTGTCATAAAGGCCGTCCACATCTGAGAAAATCATTAATGCGTCAGCATCAGCGGCCGCTGCTACCATAGCTGATAAATTGTCGTTATCACCTACTTTCAAATCATCAGTGGTCACCGTGTCATTTTCGTTGATGACAGGAAGAACACCGTGATCAAGCAAGGTAAAAATGGTGTCGCGTACACTGGTGTAACGCTCACGGTCACGTAAATCACCGTGCGTTAGCAGAATCTGTGCTGATGGGAAATCAAAAAAGCGATCCCATGTTGCCATCATCTCCATTTGCCCAGCGGCTGCCATTGCTTTTTTAAGTGCTACAGAGCGCGGCTTATCCTCTGGGAATAAGTGTGAGCCCGCAGCCACAGAGCCTGATGACACCAAAATAACTTCAATACCTTGGGCGCGGCAACGAACAATAAACTGAGCTATGGTGAGTAAATAGCGTGAACTACAGCCATTTTGCTCGGGTGCAATTAAGGCACTGCCTACTTTGAGTACGATGCGTTGCCATTTAAAATTTTGCATTGCGATTACTTTCCTTACTAGCTTTAGCTAAGTTGCTCAAGTTTTTGCTCAGTTGCATGAAAAGTTTCTTTCACCTCGGCTGAAGGTGCCTGAGAAAGCTTACTCACCACAACGATTGCAAGTGAACTTGCGATAAATCCGGGAACAATTTCGTAAATAACACTGCTTAGCGTGCCCCCGTCACTAAGCACTGGTGCAAATATCCAGAATAAAACAGTTGCTGCGCCGACAACGATTCCAGCGAGCGCGCCTTGATGGGTTATTTTCGACCAACACAGGCTAAATAATACTAATGGGCCAAATGCGGCACCGAAACCAGCCCAGGCATTACTGACCAATGACAAAATGCTATTAGATTTGTCCAGTGCCAGTAAGGTAGCAACGAGTGCCACGGCGAAAACCCCTATCCGGCCGATTTTTACTAAGGTTTTTTGCTCTACCTCAGTTTTTGAAAAAGCACGGTATACGTCCTCGGTCAGCGAGCTTGATGACACCAACAGCTGTGATGAGATGGTGCTCATGATCGCCGCCAAAATCGCGGCGAGTAAAAAGCCGCTAATCAGAGGGTGGAACAAAATTTCCGAGAAAATAACGAAAATTGTCTCTGGGTCAGCCACTTGCAAACCAAATTTGTTGGCATAAGCAACCCCAACTAAGCCTGTTCCTAGCGAACCTAAAATGGTGACTGTCATCCAGCTCATACCAATATTACGTGCCGTTTTAATATCTTTTACCGAACGAATCGCCATAAAGCGCACAATAATATGAGGCTGGCCAAAATAACCTAATCCCCAAGCCAAGCTTGATACTATGCCCAGCAAGGTGATGCTCTGCCAAGATTCACTAAAACTTGGAATCGATTGCTGCGCAAAATTAAGCATATCGGCACTGCCATTGAACTGCATGTAAGCCACAATCGGCACGAGTATTAACGCCACAAACATAATGCAGCCCTGTACAAAGTCGGTCATGCTCACAGCCAAAAAGCCACCTAATAAAGTGTAGGCCACAACCACCGAAACGGTAATAATTAAGCCAAGGTGGTAGCTTAAACCGAATGCCGATTCAAACAGCTTCCCACCTGCAACTAACCCTGCCGAGGTATAGAGCGTAAAGAACAAGATGATCACTGCCGCTGAAATCACGCGAATCGGCCCTTTGCTCATGTTAAAACGCTTATCGAAGAAGTCCGGTAGCGTCAGTGCATCATCGGCCATTTCTGTGTACACCCGCAGGCGTGGTGCAACTAATAAATAATTGGCCAGTGCACCTAAAACCAAACCCAAGGCAATCCATACGGTGTCGAAACCAGTTAAGAACATGGCGCCTGGCAAACCCATTAGCATCCAACCACTCATATCCGATGCTCCTGCAGACAAGGCAGTCACATGAGGGCTCACTTGACGGCCACCGAGAATGTAGCCAGAAATATCACTTGTGGAATTGCGATAAGCGAACAAGCCGATGCCAAGCATGGCTAAAAAATACAATGCGAGAGAGAGATATGTATAAAAATGCATTCCTTATCCTGTTTGGCCACCCTAGGTGGACTTTGTTTTGGGCAATAAAAAGCGTCGCGAAATAACAACTGGGGCGACGCTAAATTTTGCTTACGGCTTTACCTACCCAACGCTAACAAGCACAGGCATCAAGCTGTTCCAAAACCAATTAAAAGGAAAGCACTAACAGTTGTGGTTTACGCTGTGATAACAGCGGTTGCATACGACGAGGCAGGCTAAAAACCACAATTAATTAGCACTCTAATAATTTGTCTACGAACGTTATTATGCGGATTTAGATATAAAAATCAAGGTCAAAACTTAGCCATAGCCAGTATTCATGCTATTTATAGCGCATTGAAATAGCCCCTAAGCGCGTAAAAATGCACTCTAGCGATGAATACATAAAATTTTGACCTATTATGAATTTTTAGTGATCTAAGGCTCTTTTTTACTTAAAGAGTAATCAGCTTCGCTGTATCACACGTTAAAAGGTGGGTAGTTATGCGTGTTTGACTGATGTAGCAAAACGTTGTCATCACGCTCTGCTTATCTCATACTGAGTTTTCATGGACAGATAATAAGGGTCTTTATGTCAGCAATTTATATTGCAGGAATTGCTTTATGTAGTGTTATTGCACAATGGCTCGCTTGGGCCTTCCGTGTTCCCGCTATTTTATTTCTTTTACTCACTGGCTTATTACTTGGGCCAACCACCTCGTTACTCGAGCCCGACGAACTCCTTGGCGACTTACTGTTTCCAGTGGTGTCCTTATCGGTGGCGATTATTCTTTTTGAAGGCGCGCTCACGCTCCACTTTAGGGAGCTAAAGGGCATTGGTAAGGTGGTACGCAACCTGTGCTCCATAGGCATGCTCATAACCTGCCTAGTCGTCAGCTTAAGTGCTTATTGGTTGCTTGAGCTCGATTGGCGTGTCGCTGCAGTGCTAGGCGCAGTATTGGTCGTTACCGGGCCCACGGTTATCGCGCCTCTACTTAACGCCATGCGCCCCACTCAAGACATTGACCGAGTGCTACGCTGGGAAGGCATTGTGATTGACCCCATCGGTGCGCTCTTCGCTGTGTTAGTGTTCGAGGCGGTGATGTTAGTGGGGCAAAGCGATGTGTTTAGTCACACCTTAGGGGCATTGGTCACCACGCTGAGTGTGGGCTTTTCGCTCGGTGCTGCCGCAGGATGGTTAACAACGCAATTGATTCGTCGCGAGTGGCTTCCTTATGAGCTGCATAAATTTGGTATTCTTGCGCTAGTGCTTATCAGCTTTACCGTCTCGAACCATCTCAGTCACGAGTCTGGGCTGCTAGCGGTGACAGTATTTGGTATTTGGCTTGCGAACCAAGACGACTTGGAAATTGATTCGGTGCTTGAATTTAAAGAAGACCTGTCGATGATTCTTATCTCTAGCTTGTTTATTTTGCTGGCAGCACGCCTCAAGCTTGAAGATTTACTGGCTCTGGATGCACAAGTCTTTATCTTTTTAGCCATTGTACTGTTTGTCGCTCGACCACTGAATATTTTAATTTCTACTTATGGCAGTGACTTGCCCGTCAAATCACGGCTGATACTGGCATGGATTGCGCCTCGCGGTATTGTTGCCGCCGCTGTCGGCTCGGTGTTTGCGCTCAGTATGGCCGATGCCGGTATTGTGGATGCCAATAAAATGGTGCCCTTAATCTTCACGGTGATAATTGTCACTGTGGTTTTAAATAGCCTCACCGCCATCCCATTAGCCAAAATGCTCGGGGTCCGCCAACCTGCTCCCTCGACCTTACTCATCATTGGCGCGAACCACGTTGCCAGAGCTATAGCCTGTGGCCTAAAAGAGCAAGATATCGATGTACACCTCTCCGATCCGGCATGGGAAAACTGTAAAATGGCCCGTATGGATGGTTTGCCCTGCTATTATGGTAACCCGCAATCGGAACATGCCGAGCGGTATCTGCCACTAACAAGCATCAGTAAGGTGTTGGCACTGTCACCTAACCGCCATCACAACGCATTAGGGGTGCAATACTTTAGCCACCTATTTAGCGAAAACCGAGTGTTCTCACTCAAATCATCACAAAACCACGCGAAAGCCAATAAAGACAGTGCTACTTTCCTCTCTCGACAAATTCTATTTGGCGAGAATGGTTCCTATGCCAAGCTCAGTAGCCTGATAGCCAAAGGCGGTAAGGTCAGTGCGACTCGATTAAGTGATGAATTTGACTGGCAACAATATCAAGAAGTAAATAGCGAAGCGATTCCGCTGTTTATTATTGGTAACGAAAAAGTAGTGCGTATTATTACCGCGCAAATGGAGAATCCACCAGCCAGTGGTGAGAAGGTTGTTGCTCTGCAGCCACCAAAAATGTCGATGGTGAAAGATGCACAGCAAAACCCACCGACCAAGAATCCGCAATTACAGCCAACAAAAAACCCGACATAAAGTCGGGTTTTCAAATTTGGAAGCGTACGCTTAAAATCAGATTACTTGATTTTTGCTTCTTTGAAAATCACGTGCTTACGAGCTTTAGGATCGTATTTTTTGATTTCCATTTTTTCAGGCATGTTACGCTTGTTTTTGTCGGTAGTGTAGAAAAAACCAGTACCGGCAGTTGAAACTAGACGAATCTTATCGCGCATGACTCAGGCTCCTTAAACTTTTTCGCCGCGAGCACGGATATCAGTCAGTACCGCGTCGATGCCTTTTTTGTCGATGATACGCATACCTTTAGTAGTAGTGCGTAGTGATACAAAGCGTTTTTCGCTTTCAACCCAAAAACGGTGAGTTTGTAGGTTAGGTAGGAAACGACGCTTAGTCGCGTTGCGCGCGTGTGAGCGGTGGTTACCTACCACTGGGCGCTTACCTGTAACTTGACAGACTTTAGACATGTCTATTTATCTCCAATAACTTCGCTCGAGCTTAATTTTCCCTTACGGCCTTTTTGTATACTGCCCCGGGATAAATCGAAGGGCGCTCTTTATACAGCATAGACAGGCAAAGATCAAGAAACCTGATCTCAGAATCAGCTCATATGTAAATTTGATAGCGGCTAATTATAAAGATCAACGCAGCAAAGGGAAAGCAAAAACTGCATTTAAATTGCACAAATAGCTACAGTAGGCCACGCTCGGCAAAAGAGACTGCGTGGCAACCGCCTATCACTAAATGATCGAGCACACGAATATCCACTAAACCAAGAGCTTGAATTAGTTTGCGGGTAATGACTTCATCGGCCTGGCTCGGCTCGGCGATACCGCTGGGATGATTATGCGCAAAAATAACGGCAGCGGCATTATGCTTGAGTGCTGCTTTGACCACTTCTCTGGGGTATACCGACGCCGCATCTATGGTGCCTTGAAACAGCGTTTCTGTGCTTATTAAACGGTGTTGGGCATCAACAAACAACACTAAAAAGACTTCCCGTTGCAGCCCTTTTAATTCTAACTTGAGATAATCTGCACCGCTTGTGGTGAGTCAAAGCTGAGCTCTCGTTCCAAACTTGTTTGTAAATATCGCCGCGCCAACTCAATTGCCGCCTGCAATTGCGTATACTTCGCAGTGCCCATACCTTTAAAACGGCAGAAATGGTCGTGCTCAGCAGCTAACAAAGTATGCAGCCCTTGGCTTTGACTGAGTATCTGCTGGGCTAAGTCAATAGCATTGCAACCGGCAATGCCCGTTCTAAAAAAGATAGCGAGTAACTCGGCATCACTCAGCGCCCCGGCACCCTGAGTAAGTAATTTCTCCCTAGGCCGTTGTTGGGCTGGCAAGTCAGTGAGTCGCATGGGCATTCCTTCGCTTTTGCGCTTATGAACCTTCCTCAACTATAGTGCAATAGCGGCACATCTGGTATCTTCTAAGCAGTCACACAAGCGATATTGTCTATTGTTATGCAAAATAAAAAGGTGGTCCTTGGGATCAGTGGCGGCATCGCCGCATACAAATGTGCAGAGCTAACCCGACGGCTGAAAGAGCGCGGTTGTGAGGTCAAAGTGGTTATGACCGACAGCGCTAAGCATTTTATCACCCCGCTCACGATGCAAGCAGTATCAGGAGAAATTGTTTCTGATTCACTGCTCGATCCTCAGGCCGAAGCGGCAATGGGCCATATTGAGTTTGCCAAATGGGCCAACTTGATTCTCGTCGCCCCTGCTACAGCCAATATCATTGCCAAAATGGCGGCCGGTATTGCCGATGACCTACTCACAACCTTATTGCTGGCCACCCCAGCTAAAGTTGCTATCGCTCCCGCTATGAACCAGCAAATGTATGCTCATGCGGCAACGCAAGCAAACTTAGCCACCTTAGCACAGCGAGACATTGCCATTTGGGGCCCAGGTGCGGGCGAACAAGCCTGTGGCGACGTAGGAGCCGGGCGTATGCTAGAGCCCAACGAGCTTGTTGAGTTAGTGTGCACTCCTACAGTACAGCCATTATTAGCGGGGAAAACCCTCACCATCACCGCCGGCCCTACCCGTGAAGCGCTCGACCCTGTGCGTTATATCTCTAATCACAGCTCAGGCAAAATGGGCTATGCCTTAGCCGCTGCAGGCGTGGCAATGGGAGCGACAGTGAATCTTATTTCCGGCCCGGTTAATTTACCAACGCCTGTGGGAGTCACGCGCATTGATGTGCAAAGCGCACAACAAATGCACCAACAAGCACTTGCTTTGGCGCCAAGCTCCGATATTTTCATTGGCTGCGCTGCCGTGGCCGATTATCGTGCTGCTGATATCGCCGAGCAGAAAATGAAAAAGCAAGGCGATGAACTCACCCTCACACTAGTGAAAAACCCGGATATTATTGCTGATGTTGCTGCGCTGAGTGAGAATAGGCCGTTTACTGTTGGTTTTGCTGCGGAAACACAAGATGTCGCCACCTATGCACAGGGTAAATTAAAGAATAAAAAACTAGATATGATTTGCGCTAATGATGTGTCGGTACAAGGGCAAGGGTTTAACAGCGATAATAATGCCCTGACCTTATTTAGTCATGACAGCACACAAAGCATTGCGCTTATGAAAAAAGATAAGTTAGCACTTACTGTCATCGAAGCAATTGCTACAAAGTTAGTGTAAAGGTCGCAAAAGACTGGAAAGGGACCTCACAAAGCATTAATATGGCGTTCATAATAAAGGTCAGTGACCACCAAAGTTGTTAAAAAGGAACGCCATGGCTGCCTCACGTCGCACTAACCGTAAAGAGCAGATTTTACAATCACTCGCGCAAATGCTGGAAACTAGTCCCGGTCAGCGTATCACTACCGCCAAATTGGCCGCCGAAGTAGGCGTTTCAGAAGCAGCTCTCTATCGCCACTTTCCTAGCAAAGCGCGTATGTTCGAGGGATTAATTGAGTTTATTGAAGACACCTTGCTGTCTCGCATTAACTTAATCTTAGAGAACGAGAAAGAAACGCAAAGCCGTGTCTACAACATTTTGATGCTACTGTTAGCGTTTGCAGAAAAGAACCCTGGGATTACTCGAATTCTCACTGGTGATGCACTGCAAGGCGAAAACGAACGATTACGTGAACGCATTCAGAGTCTATTTGAAAAGCTAGAAACCCAGTTCAAACAGGTTTTACGTGAACGTAAATTGCGTGAGGGTAAGGCCTTTGCAAGTGATGAGGGAACCTTAGCGAACCTTTTCCTAGCGTTTGTTGAAGGGAAAATGAATCAGTTTGTACGCTCTAATTTCACGATTAAACCCAGTGGCCAATTTGATAAGCAGTGGCAAGAGCTACAGAAAATTTGGTTGTAGGTCAGGCTTTAGCCTGACAACCGAAATCGACCTAACATCTGCGCAAGGCTAAAGCCTTGCCTACAAAAACTAAACCACACACCCGTTGTAGGTCGGGCTTTAGCCTGGCAATCGAAATCGACCTCAAACCCGCGCAAGGCTAAAGGCCTTGCCTACAACAAACTGCACATCCGTTGTAGGTCGGGCTTTAGCCTGACAATGTAAACCGGCCTCACACCTGCGCAAGGCTAAAGCCTTGCCTACAACAACCAACTACACACCCGTTGTGGGTCGGGTTTTAGCCTGACAACCGAAATCGACTTCACACCTGCGCAAGGCTAAAGCCTTGCCTACAAAAACTAAACCACACACCCGTTGTAGGTCGGGCTTTAGCCTGGCAATCGAAATCGACTTCACACCCGCGCAAGGCTAAAGGCCTTGCCTACAACAACCAACTACAGACCCGTTGTGGGTCAGGCTTTAGCCTGACAATGGAAACCGGCCTCACACCCGCGCAAGGCTAAAAGCCTTGCCTACAACAACCAACTACACACCCGTTGTAGGTCGGGCTTTAGCCTGGCAATGGAAACCGGCCTCACACCTGAGCAAAGCTAAAGCCTTGCCTACCTCTGCCCTACAACATTAGTGGCTTGGTAAAGACCAACGTTGCATTTCAATTAAGCGCGACTGGGTTCGTGCAAACTCAAAAGCTAAACGCTCTCCTTGATAAAGCGACTCTAGCTCCACCTCCGCAGTGATAATTAGCAACTTATGGTTATCATAAAACTCATCAACCAAAGCAATAAAGCGCCGCGCTTCATCGTCATACTGAGCCTGGCGCTGTGGGGCCTGGTCGCGGATGTAACCATCTTCTGTGCCTTGGGCTACATGTGCGCTGTGCATAGCGACTCCCATAGCCGGGACTTTGTCCACATAAAGCACCTGCAGTTGCTGGGCCAGCTCCATATAATCTGCACTGGCGCGACCATCGCCACACAAGGCAAAGAAATCAATCATGGCCGCATCGCTGGCATAAGCCATAAAATGCATGCTTCGTCGGTTTATCTCTCGTATGCAAGGCTTAATAGAACAGCGTTGTTGCTGCTTAAACAGCCCACTCAACACCTCTGGGCCATAGGCGAGGTAGTAACGAAAGCCAGCAAACCCTTGCAGCCGATAATCTTGCTCACCGCTGACATCACAGACATGGCAATGTGCCTCAATTAAGGCGATAGTAGGTTCAAAGCGCGCTCGCTGTAACCCATTGCGATACAATTGCTGCGGATGGCAATTACTGGTTGCTACCAAGACCATACCTTGGGCAAACAAAGCCTCGAATAGCCTAGCCATAATCATGGCGTCACCGATATCGCTTACGAAGAACTCATCAAAACACAGCACATCGGTACTTCTGGCATACTCTTTTGCCAACTGACGCATTGGATTCTTCACCCCCTGCAACTGCCCCAAGCGTTGATGTACAAAAGTCACAAAGTGATGAAAGTGTAAGCGTTGCTTTTTATCACTATTAAGATGTTGGAAGAATAAGTCCATCAGCATTGATTTGCCCCGCCCTACGGGGCCATATAAATATACCCCTGTCGTGACTTTAGGACGACGCCAAAAGCGCTGAGACGATGAGCGCTGCTCAAGTTCCTGCGCTAAACGGGCAAGCTCCTCGGCCGCCCGTTGTTGCGCGTCATCAACGGCAAGTATTTGCGCATCAATTTGCTGTTGGTACTGTGAGAGGATTTTATTCACGGTGGCTGTTTTCGCTGAGACGCATAAGCTATACTCGCGCCATTGTAGCGAAATTAAAGCCCCGACCCAATGAAGTTTCCTTGCCGTTTAGATAAGTTCATTAGCCACGTTACCCAGTTACCACGTACCAAAACCAAGGCCGTGATCAAAGCCAAGCGGGTATGTGTGGGTGGTGAGATGACCACACAGCAAAACACCGCTATTGATGAGAACACCGTGGTTACGCTAGACGGTGAACAGTTGCATTATTTGGGCAAGCGCTACTTTATGCTTAATAAGCCCGAAGGCTATGTATGTGCTAATAGTGACGATTTACATGCTACGGTGCTCGATTTAATGGATGAGCCCAACTTGCAGGAATTGCATGTTGCTGGGCGTTTGGATATAGATACCACTGGCCTAGTGCTGCTGAGTAACGATGGTCAGTGGACACATCAAATAACTAGCCCAAAGAAGCAAAAATACAAAACCTATGTGGTGGAGTTAGGGCAACCTATTACCGAACACGCGGTGCATGAACTTGAACAAGGGGTGCAGCTACATGGCGAACGTGAACTCACTCGCCCAGCCAAAGTTGAGGTATTCGCCCCCTATCAAATTCGCTTGCATATTGTTGAGGGTAAATATCATCAGGTGAAGCGTATGCTAGCCGCCGTTGGCAATGAGGTGGTCGCACTGCACCGAGAGGCCATAGCCGGTGTGACTCTTGATGATGCGCTTGCCCCAGGGGAATACCGAGCCTTAAGCGAAGATGAAATAAACCTTTGTTGAGCATACCTACCAAACATACACTCAAAAAAAATTCAACAGAAAAAAGTCTGTTTTTGCGGCTTTTGCCTTAAAAAGCCGCTGAAAAAGTGATAAGTGTAACAAACCGCTTATCGACTTGGAGCTTGCTGTGTTCGCAACGTTCTCTTTACGAAGCAAAATTATTGCTTTTGCTGTCACCCTATTTATTGCCCTTATTGCCGTCGCTTTGCTAGGTTTGCAAGCCTTGCGTCATGCCAGTGAAAACGACAATATTGCCCGTATTAATCAACTGATGAAAAGCACCGTCAATGTGGTTGAGGAGCTCGAAACCTTAGCGGCTCAGGGTGAGCTTAGTGACGCGCAAGCACAAGCTTACGCCAGCACCATATTACAAAGTAATACTTACCATGACTCTGAGTATGTGTATGTAGTCAGCAGCGATCTCAACTTTGTTGCCGCACCGCATGATCCGCAATTGCACGGTACCAGCTTTAATGACTTCAAAGATGCCCAAGGCAACAGCATTGGCGCCATGGTGGAGCGCTTAGTTGGTAGCAAAACGGGTGAGATCATCACCTATCACTGGACTTCTGAACGCGATGGTGAAGTCGTTGATTTAACCTCAGTTGTACAAAAAACGCCTCGTTGGGGTTGGTATATTGGTACCGGCATCAGCTACAAAGAAGTCGATCAGCGTTACTGGAGCACCGCCAGCTGGTTACTCGGTTTATCGCTTATCATCGCGGTATTACTCACACTCGCCTTAGCTAAGTTTGGTTTAGCACTGACCAATGCCTTAGGCGCTGAATTAAGCTCAGTGAGAGATATCGTAACGCAAGTATCACGCGGGCGTTTGAACAATACTATCGCCCATCAAGAACACAACAAAGATAGCATTATCGGTAGCATGGCCTACATGCAACAAGGATTGCAGGGAGTGGTAACAGGCATAAAAGAAGTCGCAGACACCTTACAGCAGCAAAGCGTAGACTCCGATAAACGCTCGGTTGAGCTGGAGCGCTTAATGCAATCGTTACAGCAAGATACGGCCATTGTGGCCTCAGCGATTACTCAGCTTACGGCCTCAGCGCAAAGTGTGGTCGACCTTGCCGAGCAATCAGCTTACGCCGTTGGCGAAGCAGAGCAGCAAGGCCAAGCAGCGAACGCGTTGACAGAGGAGGCTGTTGACACCATTTCCCTTTTAGAGAAACAAATTGACAGCGCTGGTAATAATATTCAGCTACTCGATGACGAAGTCAATAATATCGCCAATGTGCTCGGGGTTATTCAAGGTATTGCCGAACAAACAAACCTACTGGCGCTGAATGCGGCCATTGAAGCTGCTCGCGCGGGCGAGCAAGGCCGAGGTTTTGCAGTGGTCGCGGATGAAGTGAGGCAACTCGCGCAGCGCACCCAAAGTAGCACCGAAGAAATCCACAGCATGATCACTAATCTACAAAGTGCCACCAGCGAGGCTAAACAGTCGGTACAAATGAGCATTGAGACCAGTGAACAAACCGTGAGTAAATCGCAACGAGTGCGCACCGAGTTAGTGCATATCGCCCAGTCGTTGAGTACCCTAGCCGGTATGAGCCAAGAAATAGCCAGTGCCGCGAGAGAGCAGCTCGGGGCAGGTGAAGATACTGCAAATCGCGTGGTGGTGATCTCTGATACCGCCACGAACACAGCGCAGGTATCAAAACAGGCGCATGTGGCCAGCGAAAGCATGCGTACACTCACTGAGCAACTAGAGCAACAAACGCAAAAATTTGAAACCTAAAACCTTGCACCTTGAAGGGCTGATGTTCTCGGCACTTAAGTGCTACAGTGAAGGCATAAGCAGCGAATAAAAGCGATATGATCAGCAATGGATGAGGTGCAAATACTCCATCATGGCGCGGTAAACGGTGTTACTGGCTCTTGCCATGAACTTCAGGTGAGTAAGGCTCAGTCGGTGCTGGTAGATTGTGGGTTGTTTCAGGGTGCCGAGGCCAAGCCAAGTTTGGCCATCGACTTTGATATAAGTGCCGTGACTGCGGTTATCATCACGCACTGTCATATTGATCATGTCGGCCGCCTTCCTTATTTACTTGCAGCGGGATTCACAGGCCCTATTTATGCTTCACAGGCGACATCGGCATTACTGCCTTTGGTCATTGAAGATGCGCTCAAACTTGGTGTCACTCAAGAGCAAGAGTTAGTGGCCACCTGTATTCGTTTGCTTAAACGCCAATTGGTGAGCGTTGATTTTAAGCACTGGTATGATTTACCCAACACCGATTGTCGCTTTCGACTGCAACGCGCGGGCCATACTCTTGGTTCAGCCTATGTGGAAATTGATTTGCCGCATAACGAGACCCGCCATCGCGTGGTGTTCTCGGGCGATCTTGGAGCCCCTTACACTCCGTTACTACCGGCGCCGAAAGCCCCCTACAAGGCCGATACTTTGGTTATTGAGTCCACCTATGGCGATAGCCTCCATCATGACCGAAAACAACGTACACAGCAACTTAAAGCCGTGATTGAACGCGCGGTGTCAGATAACGGCGTGGTGCTTATTCCAGCCTTTAGCATTGGCCGCACACAGGAATTACTATACGAGCTTGAGCAGATTATACACAGCGCCAAAAAGCACTCTTTCTGGCAAGATATCGAAGTGATTATTGACTCTCCCATGGCAGCCAATTTCACCCGAGAGTATCGGCGCTTTAAGTCATTATGGGATAAAGAAGCCAAAGCAAGAGTGGCTAAAGGTCGCCACCCTCTCGATTTCGATAATATAGTGACAATAGATACTCACCAACAGCATGTGCAGCTACTACAATATCTTAAGCAAAGACAAAAGCCCGCAATTGTCATTGCTGCTAGCGGCATGTGCAGTGGCGGGCGTATCGTTAACTACCTCGTTGCGTTTTTACCAGAGCCCACGACCGATGTCATTTTTGTTGGCTACCAAGGTGCAGGCACGCCAGGGCGAGCTATTCAAAAATATGGCCCGCAAGGTGGCTATGTTGAGCTAAATGACCAACACATTGATATCAATGCACATATCCACACCATCAGTGGTTACAGTGCACACGCCGATCAGGCTGGGCTGATACGCTTTGTTACCGGCATGCGTAAAAAACCTCAGCATATTAAAATTGTTCATGGCGATAATGAGGCCAAACAAGCGCTGGCAGAACAGCTCAGAAGTAAGCTTGCGCAGCAAACCAAGGTAGAAATAGCCACCTAATGCCTGCGCAAGGCTGAAGCCTTGCCTACAAAAACCAACCTACAGCGGTTGTAGGTCGGCTTTAGCCTGACTACCTAGCTACACCTAAGACCTGAGCAAGGCTGAAGCCTTGCCTACAACAATCAAACTATACATCTGTTGTAGGTCAGGCTTTAGCCTGACTGTCTAGCTACACCTAATACCTGTGCAAGGCTGAAGCCTTGCCTACAAAAAACCATACACCCGTTGTAGGTCGGGCTTTAGCCTGACTGTCTAGTTACACCTGATACCTATGCAAGGCTAAGCCTTGCCTACAACAACCAAGCTACACAGCCGTTGTGGGTCAGGCTTTAGCCTGACTGTCGGGATACACCTGATACCTGTGCAAGGCTGAAGCCTTGCCTACAATAATCAAACCACACACCGGTTGAAGGTTGGGCTTTAGCCTGACTACCTAGCTACACCTAAGACCTGTGCAAGGCTAAAAGCCTTGCCTACAACAGCCAAACCACACACCAGTTGTGGTTCAGGCTTTAGCCTGACTGTCTGGATACAGATACCTGCGCAAGGCTAAAAGCCTTGCCTACAACAACCTAATCACACACCCGTTGTAGGTCAGACAATCCAGATAAACCTAATACCTGCGCAAGGCTGAAGCCTTGCCTACAAAAAATCACACACCGGTTGTGGGTGTCGATAAAAAAGGAGCTAAACGCTCCTTCTTTAATTAATCTTGATACCCATCCGGGTTTTTGCTTTGCCAGCGCCACGTATCTTGCATCATCTGCTCGATACCTCTCTGTGCATGCCAGCCAAGCTCATCAGCGGCTTTTTGAGCGCTGGCGTAACAGGCAGCAATATCACCATCGCGCCGTGGTGCAATTTCGTATGGCACAGCTTTATCGGCGGCTTGCTCAAACGCTTTGACCATTTCCAGAACCGAGTAGCCATTACCTGTACCCAAGTTATAGATGTGCACACCGCTATGCAGGCTAAGCCAATCCAATGCTTTTAGGTGGCCAATAGCAAGATCAACGACATGGATATAATCACGCACCCCGGTGCCATCTTTGGTGTTGTAGTCGTCACCAAAAACTGCCAGTTGCTTGAGCTTACCTACCGCCACTTGAGAAATATAAGGCAGCAAATTGTTTGGAATACCATTGGGGTCTTCACCTATTTGCCCGCTATGGTGCGCACCCACCGGATTAAAATAACGTAAAATAGCGAAACGCCAACGCTCATCCGATTGCGCCACATCCTGCATGATTTGTTCAACCATTAACTTTGACGTGCCGTATGGGTTGGTCGTCCCTCCCACTGGTGCCGATTCCTTAATGGGCAGAGTCTCAGGGTCACCATAAACGGTCGCCGATGAGCTGAATACTAAAGAAAACACACCAGCATCGCGCATGGCTGAAATTAACGTCAATGAACCTTGTACGTTATTTTGGTAATACAGCGTAGGCTTAGCAACAGATTCACCCACAGCTTTCAAGCCCGCGAAGTGCACAACGCTATCAATATCATGGTTCTTAAATACGCTATCAAGTGCACCTTTATCACACACATCACCTTTCACAAAGGTGACAGGCTTGTCGGCGAGCGCTTCAACGCGACGTAGCGACTCTCTGGAGGCGTTACTCAGGTTATCAAAAACCACCACCTCACTTCCTTGATTTAACAGTTCCAACACGGTGTGAGAACCAATGTAGCCGGCACCACCTGTCACTAAAATTGCCATTTTAACTCCTTCGCTTTAAATACTCTTGAGGTGTTCCGAGAAGTCCGCACCTAACTCAGGGTGTTGCTGGGCATAGCGTACAAACGCCTTTAAATATCCTAACTTGTCGCCACAGTCATGAGAAATGCCACTCATGCGAAATGCCTCGACCGCCTCTTGAGCTATCAGCATATCAATGGCATCGGTCAATTGTATTTCACCACCGGCACCAATAGGTGTCTTTCTTAGCAATGGCCAAATATTGTGAGACAGTACATAGCGACCTACAACTGCGAGATTAGACGGTGCGTCTTCGACTTTAGGCTTTTCTACCATAGACTTGATGACTGCACTCTGACCAGGTTCAATTTGCTCGCCATTAATATCAGCAATACCGTACTTACTAACGTCTTGTTGCGCTACAGCCTCAAGCATAATTTGACTGGTTTGCGTATCCTTAAAACGGGCAATCATTGCCGCCAAGTTTTCACTGGTTTGGTCGGCACTGTATTCGTCTAAGATGACATCCGGAAGAATAACAGTAAAAGGCGCATCACCTACGACTGGCTCAGCACACATAATGGCATGGCCTAAGCCTTTTGCTTCACCTTGACGTACGTGCATAACAGTTACATCTTCGGGGCAAATTGAGCGCACTTCATCCAAGAGTTGGCGCTTAACACGCTTTTCGAGCGTCGCTTCTAGCTCAAAGCTGGTGTCAAAATGGTTTTCGATGGCGTTTTTTGATGAATGCGTAACTAAGACTATTTCTTTAATTCCTGCACGCACACATTCATTGACGATATATTGAATAAGCGGCTTGTCTACCAACGGCAACATTTCTTTTGGAATGGCTTTCGTTGCCGGTAACATACGGGTGCCCAAACCTGCTACGGGGATGACGGCTTTCATATGAATCCTTCTTTATACTTTGTAGTAATCTTTAAACCACGCCACCAACTCTGCGACGCCTTCGGCTACAGAAACTTTTGGTTTATAACCTGTGGCCGTAAACAAGTCGGCTGTATCTGCATAAGTTCGATATACATCACCAGGTTGCATACCTCGGAAGTTTTTCTTTGCTTCCAACCCAAGCTCTGACTCAATCGCTTTAACAAAGTCCATTAAGTTTATCGGTTGGCCATGGCCAATGTTATATACCGCGTAAGGAGCTGAACTAGAAGCCGGAGAGCCACTTTCAACGGTCCAACTATCATTACTTTGAGGGATAACATCGGCAATACGTACGACTCCCTCTACAATATCATCTATGTGAGTAAAATCACGCCACATATCGCCATGGTTATTAATATCTATGGTATCTCCGGCAAGTATTTTCTTAGTGAAAATGTGAGGAGCCATATCTGGGCGCCCCCAAGAACCATACACGGTAAAGAAACGCAGGCCTGTCGTTGGTATTTGATATAAATGAGAATAGCTATGCGCCATTAATTCATTCGATTTCTTGGTCGCTGCGTATAAGGATACAGGGTGATCAACAGAGTCCGAAGTACTAAACGGTACTTTTTGATTCAAGCCATATACCGAGCTAGAGGAAGCATAGATAAGGTGTCCTACTTTAGTCTCTCTACACCCTTCTAAAATATTTAAATGGCCCACCAAGTTAGAGTCAGCATAAGCATGGGGATTTTCAATAGAGTAGCGCACACCCGCTTGGGCGGCTAAGTGAATCACTCGATCAAAACGGTGCTGTTGAAACAGCGCGAGTGTTGTATCCCGCTCACTTATATCCAGCTCTATAAACTCAAAAGCAGCATGGTTAATACGTTCTAAGCGGGCATTTTTCAAGGAGACATCATAATAATCGTTAAGGTTGTCGATACCGACGACATTGTGTCCTTGAGCTGTAAGGCTCTCTACCACTGCACTACCTATAAAACCAGCAGCGCCAGTCACTAAATACTTCATTACTCTTTCCTCTTAATCAGAACCAAACAGGTCCCGAGTGTAAATTTTTTCCTCTACGTCCCTGATTTCGTCAACTACTCTATTAGCAACAATAACGTCACTTTGAGCCTTAAATGCTGCAAGACTTTCATAGACCTTTGAACCGAAAAACTCTTGCTCAGTTAATACCGGTTCATAAACAATCACCTCGACTCCTTTAGCTTTTAAACGCTTCATAATTCCTTGGATAGATGACGCCCTAAAGTTGTCAGACCCCGACTTCATTATTAATCGATAAATGCCTATAACACTAGGCTTACGGCTTAGTATTGCATCAGCTATAAAGTCTTTCCTGGTTGTGTTAGCGTCAACAATCGCACGAATGAGGTTGTTTGGCACATCTTTATAGTTGGCCAATAATTGCTTAGTATCTTTAGGTAAACAGTAACCACCATAGCCAAAAGAAGGGTTATTATAGTGATCCCCAATTCTTGGGTCCAAGCCAACCCCTTCTATTATTTGTCGGCTATCCAAGCCGTGCGCTTCTGCGTATGAGTCTAGCTCATTGAAATAAGCGACTCGCATAGCTAAATAAGTATTTGAGAATAACTTAACCGCTTCTGCTTCTGTTGCATCAGTAAATAAAGTTGGAATATCTTTCTTTTCGGCACCTTGCGCCAGTAAGTCGGCAAACTCTTTGGCTCTTTGGCTGCGTTCACCAACAATAATTCTCGAAGGATGCAAATTATCGTAAAGGGCCTTACCCTCACGAAGAAACTCTGGCGAAAACATTAAATTAGGACAGTTGAACTGCTCAATAATTCTACTAGTATAACCAACAGGTACAGTTGACTTAATCACCATCACAGCACTTGGATTAATCAATTGAACTTCGCGGATAACAGTCTCAACTGTTTCTGTATTAAAGTAATTTGTCTGCGGATCATAGTCTGTAGGCGTTGCGATAATGACATACTGCGCATCAGCAAAAGCTTGGTTTTTATCGCTCGTTGCGGTCAGCTTAAGTTCACGCTGCTGCAGAAACTCGCTGACATGCGCATCCTCAATAGGTGATTTTCTTTCATTAAGCATCGCGACTTTATGCTCATCCACATCAAAAGCAATAACGTCGTTGTGCTGAGCGAGTAAAACGGCATTTGAGATACCTACGTACCCTGCCCCTACTACTGTAATTTTCATTTTCTATATCTCTACTTTTTGATATGGAAGATTCTGTTTTTGGGTTCGACCAGTGGACTTAATATGATTTTGGAAACAACCAAATACCAGTCCTGTTAACGTCCAAAAGAAATAGGCATCTTTGTGTCCATCTAATGGCGAGCTAGCTAAAGAATAAATTGAACCACCAATAGCCATCGCTAGATAACCGAATAGAACTGTTCTATCACTGCTGGAGAACTGGCTCAAATGCTGGTGTGCACGAACGACAAATCTGACAGCACAAAACACTAAAGAGGTGAGCAACGTTAAATAAAGTAATAACCCCACCACCCCATAATTGTATAAGTAGTAACCGTAACCATTTTCAATGACTATTGGCTGGATGGGATACCCTAAAAGCAAATTTTGCTCAAGCGTGTGTGATATGAAAGCCAATTGGTTTAGCCTCGCCTGAGTAGATGCATCACTTCCTTGACCTGTGATTCCATTGATGAAGCGATAAATATTACCAAACTCTTCGAGGTTATAAATTACATAAGTCACCAAGACCGCGAAAAGTATAGTCAAAAAGAACACTACACCATTTACTTTGTTTCTGATGCCGTACTTGTAAGCAAATGGGACTGCTACCAGAAAATTAATCGCGTATGCGAGATACGAAGCTTTCGATTGGCCAGCTAATACCACGAGAGAGGTTAAGCAAAGCAAAAGGTACGCTTTAAAGCCACCTACTCCATTAAATATAGATGCCAGGATAATGAAAAAGATTGGTAATATACAAAACCCTAGCGAGTAGGACCAAATAAATGGGCCGCCAATAGTTAGCCCCACGTTCCCCTGAGTCGTTCTGTTGGTGATGCCTATACTAAGAATAAGATCAGGTACTACAAACTGCGCGACAATAAAAACAAATACCAATAACAACACATAGAGTAATGCTTTTCGCAGCTCTGCTAAGCGCAGTGCATAACGCTTAGCTATATTGAAGGTAAATAGGAACACCATAAAATAAGCCATGTAGCGAAAGTGTGATGCTGCTATTTGCACATTGATAAAACCTAGCTTACTAACGACAGTGAGGTAGAAAATAAAAAATAAGCTAAATAAAAAAGCACAGAAGTAGGGAAACTCTATTTTCCGATACCCGAGAATAAAGAAACCCAGTAAGAATGGGTAAAGAACATACAGTATTTTTTGTCCTGCACCCAAAGACATCCCACCTAAAAAGGTCGGAAAAAAAGCGATCAGCGAGAAAATAAAAGCAATAAAGAATACATTCTGCTTTTTCATTTTCTCAACCACGTTTCAAGTCCTTAAAGAATAAAACCAAAAAAGCGAGATAGTACTTCACTACCCGCTTAATTACGTGTGACTCTTTAAAAAAACGATAAAGCCAGCGTAAATTGTACTTATTAATCCAGTCTGGATAGTACTTCAGGTCTTTTGCTGAAGCGGTCTGCGATACAAACGCGCCACAAGTAAAGTAAACGGCTTGGTGTTGTTTATGGAGTGAAACAGCAACGCGCTCCTGTTTTATGTTTCCAAGTCCAAGCAAAACAATATCAGCCTGCGAGTTGGTTACAGCATGTATAATTTCTTCGTCGTCCTTGAAACCATCTACTTGTCCGGCCCACTGAACATGAGGGTAATGAGCCGTCATCTTCCTTCTAAAAACTTCCGGTTCACCGGGCTTGCCCCCAGCGACAAAAACACTCAACCCTTTTTTTTGCGCATGCTCAAAGACCAGCGGCGCCAAAGAGGTCATATCGAAAGACTGTCGGCGGAACTTAAAATCTGTTGGCAGAAACGCATTGAGAATGGACACTAGATAGAACCCATCTGAGCTATATTTACAGTCTTTTATGGTTCCTAGTTGCTCACGCAGATAGAAATAGTTAAAAGGGTTTAAATAAATATACGCCCCAGATTCAAGCTTATCATTGGCGATAAGCTCAGGTATATCTACATAGTTTTTCTTAAGAAAATCAATAATACTCACAGCTTGGCATCTTTAAATAGTTTAATGTACTTATTGGCTGCATTATTAACGCTAAACTCCCATCCTCTCGCTTGCAAAGCCTGCTTGTCCCTACTTTGTTGCAACTCAGAGATGATGCCATCAGCAAAAGCTTGCGGGTCTTGCATAGGAACCAATGTCCCTAATGAGCCATCAAGGAGAATTTCCCGTGGTCCAGCAACACAGTCTGTTGAGACTACCGGTTTGCCAATAGCTAAAGACTCGATCATGGCGTTGGGAAGCCCCTCCCACAATGAGGACATAACAAATAAGTCAGCCCGGCTAATGTATTTATAAGGATTATCAGTAAAGCCGACCAAATCCACGTTGTCATCGATACCTAGACGCTGAATTTGCGAACTCACCTGCTCTCTCAACTCACCATCACCTAAGATCAGCAATTTAAACGATCGCTCTGGATACTTAGCTGTCAGCAAAGCAAAGGCATCAAGCATAGTACCGTAGTCCTTTTGCACATTTAAGCGTCCAGCGGCAACTAACACTATGTTACCAGAGTCGAAAAAAGGGTGCTCTACGGGTTCTTGAGACAGTGTTAGTAAATTCTCTGAAACAACGGGATTATAAATAGTATGAGCTAGTTCGTCTAAACTTGAACTTAACTGAGCCACCGTGGCCCGCACATCATCAGACACACATAAAACCTTATCGGCTTTAGGGTAAAACTTTTTAATCCCTATCTCGCGAATTTTATTCCTTAGCCAGCTATAAGCGATGAGTTTCACAGGAACAGCTTGAATAACATACCAACGACAGGCTTTAGGTAGGGATGCTTTATGCTTGAGGGCCTGAATAAACTGCTGTCCCATACAGCATACCACTATATCCGGGCGCAATGCGGTTAACATTTCACCCAAAGCTTTAGTATGTTGACTTCCCGTAACACCATTTAGCGTATGATAAGAGACCTGTGTAGGGACCATGGCTTTATTTTCACCGCCAGGTTGGTTCACAATCAGGTGCACATTTAGTTCATCATTGTGGTCGTTATCTTTGATACCCTGTAAGAGTCGCATTGTACGTCGTTGAACGCCACCGCCAAACAAGTCATCAAGATAGAATACTACGTTCATTATTTCGTTCCTAAAATCATATCGCGCAATTGAGCTACTGCAGCATTGGAGCTGAAGCATGTCTGCGCTTTCGCACTGATTGTCGCTCTCGTGACATTGTGGTCACGGCGAAAATTAAATACAGCATCTGCAAGCTCACTTGGCGCGTTTATCAACTGCCCTGTTTCGCCAGGCAAGATAGCTTCTTTCGCACCATATCGGTTATAACCAATCGACCAACAACCACTGCTACTAGCTTCCATAAACACCAAGCCAAGTGATTCTTGTAGGTTTGAGAGTAAAACAAATACGTCCGCCTGATTAAATGCATCAGCTAACTGAGTTTGACTAAGCCGGCCAAGGAATTGTACCTGTGACGTTAACCCCAAAGCTCGCACCTGCTCTTTAAGCTCTTGGAGATACGGGCCATCACCAGCAATATGCCATTGAAACTGCTCACCTTGCTGTTTTAGTTTTGCAAGCTCATGAGCAACTTCGCTAAAACCTTTTTCTTTAACTACTCGGCTGGCGGTAATAAAAGTAAAAGGGCGAGTCATGTCTTTAGCTGATTGCAGAGCAAAGCAGTTTGTATCAATGCCATTGCGGACAACCTGAATGTTATTGGTAACCGCCGCTTTGTCATTCTCGTCTGTAATGCAGTCCAAGAGCTTGTGTTGCATATAATCAGACACAGCAACAACCTTTTTGGCGCTCACACACATTCGTATAAATGCGCGATGGTAACGACTGTCATTGAGTAAAAACTCAGGTTCAGAGCCATGGAGATAGATAATGCAGCGCTTACAGCATCGGCCCTTAAACAGAGTGAGCCAGACTTTCTTGTAATACAAATCATTTAAAATGATCACATCAGAGCAAAGCGCATAAATTGCATAGAAAAAACCAATAACGCGGGCAATGAAAGGACTAAAGCTTACGGCTGCTGCGCTTTTTTTTATGTTCACTCCCTGAGCCTGAAGACCCGTGTACACTGTGTGCGCAACAACACCGGCTCCTCCCAGCATAGGAGGTTGCTCATGACTCAACATAAACACTTGGGCTGACTTACTCACTCTCAGCCCCAAGCAACTTAGTTACTTCACGTAATTGCAGCTTTAATTCAGCTGCATTTTGCTGTGTGTACAAGCCAAGAAAGTTTTCTATTTTTTTAGAAATAACCCAAGGTTCAATAGTCGCCCCTTCTATTTTCCCCAAAATAAGCGAGTGCATTCGTGCGGAATATACCGTTTTCGCACGAGACAATTCGACGCGATAGTCTGCCAAAGGCAATACCCCATCAATTAAACGTATATTATCTTTTAGCGTACTATTGTTCAGTAGTTGATATAAATCACGGTTGCACTGCGCATCACTCAACGTAGTTGACGCTAAAACGATAGTCATACCTGGTTGGTACATCGATATGACTTGGTTGTACCACGTATCCAAATAGTCTTTGTAATTTGCTATTTTTGGCGTATCAACCTCATGGCAGTAGCGCGTGTACACAGCAAAGTCAGTCATCCCAACTAGGATATTCTTACGCTCATTATCACTGGCCAATGGCTGCAACCCAAAAGCTAAATCGGGGCAAAAGCTCGCTTCGACATCAAAGTGTTGCTTTAACTTAGTAACCGACTGGTACTCGCGTACGTAAATCTTTTCAGCGCACTGTAACGCTTGCTTTATAAGCCATGCCTCACTTGCGTAAAAGTGTTCGCCGCAGCCTACCCCTAATAAATATAAAGGGATTTTTCTCTTGCGCGCATACCTTGCCCAAGCATACAAAGCAGGTGGAAATGAGGCACCTGAGAGAATCAATTGACCACCGCCAATAATAATTCCGTCATAATCCTTGCTACAGGCCTGTTTTATCCTGCCTTTATGCTTTAATAACCACATAAGCAGATAGAAAGGCTTAAAGCTAAACAGCAATTTACGCAACTTCTGCGATAATGGCATAGATGGCGTCGTTGTATTTACTGGCGCCTGATGCACATGCGTCGTAGAAAAAGGCTCGCTATTAAACTGACAATCAGACTCAGTTAATAACTCTTTTAACCCTTCATTTATCGCGTGGTCACCAATATTATCGGACCCATTTTCGTTAACGAGTAAAAACTTTTTCAACTTATAACCTCTATTACGTGCGCTTTGCTTTATTGAGCATTTCTAACGTCTGTACGCCAGCTTTTAACCTAAACACCATAGCTAGCACTACATAAATAGCGACAGCCGCACAACCCAATACAATGAGCTCTAACAACGCATTCAAAGACAAATAATATTGCGCTGCCCACACACTCACCCCGGTGATCGTGGCAATGATTAAGTTGGGTAGGAAATCAGATAACTGCTCCAACAGCGGATAATTCACCAAACGATTAGCAAACAGGACACTGGGAAAATAAACCACATACTGGCTAGCAAGTTGACCAAACAGAATAGCAATTACACCATGCTCATAAGTCACATATAAAGCCACCAAGCCAAGTACAACCTTGCTCAGTTCCAAATATAAAAACCAGTCACTACGACCTTTCACCTTCATAATGTTAACGTTGATTGAAATCAATGGAATCATCATGCTAGTAATACACATTATTTGTAGATAGGGTACCGCAGGCAGCCATTTAGCGGGGAGTAACACCTCGAATACTAGACTTGCTAAAGCACATAGAGTCACTAACACAGGAAACACAATAAAAGTCATGATCGACATGATCCGTTGATAGCCTCTTTTCAACCGCTCATTATCACCTTGGATCGAGGAAAGTGCTGGGAAGGTAACGGTCTGAATCGACGTAATAAGCTGTGATATCAGCAACTCTCTAACCCTATCGGCAAAGAAGTATAACCCTGCCACGGCGGCACTAAGCACTTTAGCAACGACCATAATAGTGAAGTTCTTATAAAAAGTGTCTAGTAAACTTGAGAGTAGAATTTTATAACCGTAGTTATAAATTTCCTGTAGGGATTGCCAAGAAAAATCAGCGCTTGGACGCCACTCACTTTGCCACCATAAAAATGCAGCAATCAAAATTGCACTCAGTAACATTTGTGCAATCAACGCCCATACGCCAAACCCCAGATAAGCAAGAGCGACCGCACTTGCTCCAGAGATCACTAGCGCTGGAAAATTGGCTTTCAAAATACGGTTAAACTGCATATTCCGAGACAACATAGCCATCTGGACAACATGCAACGAATTGAAGATTAAAAGTAGCGAACTGACTCTAATCATCAACACCAATTCAGGCCGTTCATAAAAATCCGCAACCCATGGCGCGCACAAATACAGCACCACGACCACCACCAACGCAAAGCACAAGTTGGCAAAGAAGGCAGTGTTTGTGTCTGCTTGGGTAAGGTGTTCTTTTCGAATGAGAGCAGAGCGAAACCCAGACTCCATAAGCGTCTGTCCGAGCGTCAGAAATAGCGCCATCATAGCCACTAGCCCATATTCATCTGGCGTAAGAAAGTAAGCCAGTACCAGTGTAACCAGTACTGAGATACCACGCCGGGCGAGCTGCTCAATAAAACTATATACCACGCTAAATAGCGTTTTCTTTTCTAACATCTAATCCGTATCACCGCTTATTCAAGGCAAAAAGTCCCATATCAGCTAGCCCTTAAAACAGTAAAAGCTGAGATTGACTCAGCTTCAACTAAAACAGCACCAAGGGGGACGCTACTTTTTCTCGGTTATTGACTCATGCTTGTTGCTCGCCCGCTTTGTCAAATACTTGGAAAGCGAACAGGTAACCAATGAATACTGTTAAAAACACACCAAATAACGCTAAATCACTAACAAAGTTAGACAATAAAAAGCCGCTGACCAAAAGTAACGAATAAAAGGTAACCAACAAGGCTAGCACTTGCTTATTCGAGAACCCACAGTGCATTAGAATGTGATGGGCATGATCTCGCCCTGGCTTCATCGGTGACTTTTTATTTTTTAAACGACGAATAATAACAGCCACCATGTCCATTAGCGGAAAGCCAACTATATACAAAGCAAGTACCGGCTTAAACGAGGCGGTAACCCCATCATTATGTGGCTGAGTCCCTAAAACCAAGAACCAAACGACAGCGAGGCCAATAAACATGGAGCCAGCATCGCCCATGAATATTTTCTTTTTCTGGAATGGGTAAATACCAAAGTTAGCCAGCAAGAAAGGCGCTATCGCCGCTATGACGCCAACACAGATATAAAAGTAAGTCACATCACCCGATTGATAAAAGCTGTAACTTAGCCCAGCAAAGGCTACGATAGCGCAGCTCCCCAACAGGCCGTCTATACCATCTACCATGTTAAAGGCATTAATCGCAGCGATAATCGCTACGAAAGTAATAGGGATACCAGCCAATCCTAGGTAAACCTCTCCTAAACCGAACAGATTCCCAAGGCTTGATATATACCGATCAACACCAAAAATAAGAATCGAAGAGATTAAGAATTGCCCAATCAGTCGCGAGCGCACTGACAAGTCATACTTATCATCAAGCACGCCAATAAACACCATCAGCGATGAGGCTATCAAAAACAAATTGATACTTTGGCTGTTGCTGACAAACATTGTCACCGACACACAAATAGCCAAAAAGATACTCATTCCGCCAACGAGGGGAACATGACCATCATGGCGTTTTCTCGTGCAAGGTCTATCAAGCAGACCTAAAGTCGCAGCCAAACGCTTAAATGTCATCAATGATAAAAATGACACAAGCGTGCTGCTTAGCAGCAAAGTACTAATCCCAACCATACTATTAATCCTTGAAATACCGTACAAGCGAAATGACAACACCTATTAAGCCGCCTAAAATCGCAAGCAAGACCACAATGAGTGGTCGCTTCGGTTCATATTTTTTCTCTTCGACAACGGCGGGATCTATCACTTTAAATACATACTCAGCGCGAACGCTCGCCAACATTTTTGTTTGCTGCTGCTTTTCAATCAATTGATAGAACACTGTGCGCATATCCGCGATCTTAGTGTCCTCTAACGCTCCATTGAGATAATCGATACTATTTTGAGCTTCAGTGATATCCTTGGTTCGCATCGTCTTATTTAAAGAATTCACAAGTTTTTCAACTAAATCCTTCGCAACCGAGGGGGAGTAATGTTTAACCAACACTCTCACCAACCCGGATATTTTATCTTGCTCTACCACCAAATTATTTTTAATAAAATGGTCATGTACTTCGAGTAAGCTTGGCTCAGGTGTAAGCGGTGCAGAGAGCTCTCTTAACCATGTTTTTGAGTCAGGATCGTACATTTTCTCATTATAGATAAGTGTATCGGTACTTCGGTCCCAACCTTTTGTCGCCATTAAAGTGGCTTTTAAATTATTTTTTTCGACAAAATCACCAATAAAACTTTTGCTCTGTAACACTTCAAGAGCAATGGTCGTTTTATCAGTACCGCCACTGTCTAAATTCATGCCAGCCAAAGTTGCTAACCCACCGAACTGGCCAGCTAATGCACTCATTCCGCCACCGGTATTTTCTTCTGCCGGAGCCAAGAGCACATCACTCTTATAAATATTGGGCAAACTGATAGCGTAAACTACGGCGAGAACTGCGGCGATAAAAGTGGTAGCAATAATGATCCATTTACCTCGCCAGATAGCCTTGAACAAACCATCTAAACCTGCGCTATCTGCAGATTGATGGTACTCCCCTGCTTCCTGAACGGTCATGTTAAAAAGATACTCCTTACCCAAGACCAAGTGTCGATATTCAAAACCGCGATATTGTACAGCATTACAGTAGTATTACTCCAGCTATAAACAGCGTTGTTGTTGACGGATGCAACAATTTACCGTCATTTCGCACTACTTTTGTATCAAAACTAAGATTAACTTTGGCTGTCTCATTTTTATTCACAGCACCATGGATGCCAATTATGACATAGCTTTTTGCTAATTTTTGTTATCTTGTTGTTATCAAAAGAAACTATTGTTTAAAACACAATGTAAATCAGTGTATTACTGTATATAGAGTATCAGAATGCCGACAACTGCACTTATCAGACATGAACAAGCATAGAAGGCGTTTGCTAAAGAGGAAAGGTTGTACCTAACAATAGGCGCATTGGCAATAACGCCTGAAACACGGCTTCAGGCGTTATTGCGGTGATTACTTAATAATAATAGGTGTGCTGTAGAGTTCAGAAATAGCTTCGCTAAATTCGTCAACTTCAGAGGAGCTCTTGACTACTTTCGTTGTGATCAGCATCACTAATTCTGTGCGTGATAGGCTATCCACCTTACTGCGAAATAAGTTACCGAAAACAGGTATATCACCTAGAACGGGTACGCCGTTTTCCTTATCGCTTTTACGTTCTTGAATAAGTCCACCTAAGGCAATAGTTTGCCCATCTGCTGAGAGCACTTCAGTACTGATCGAACGGTTGGTAATCGTCGGTGAAGACGTACCGCCTAATTCGTTCGGTTTACCATCACTTACAGACATCGAAACAGATAATGTAACGACTCCTTGAGAGTTGATAATAGGCGTTATGGAAACATTTACACCCGTCGAACGATACTGAACTGAGTTCGACACAGAGCTATTGTCTCCAATATTCTCAACTGTTTGCGTAATAATAGGTATTTGGTCACCAGAACTAATCGTTGCCGATTCACCGTCACGAACGATGAAGTAAGGGCGAGAGATCACCCTGGCATCGTCTTGAGAGTCTTTCCATTGCAAATTAGCTTGCCAGTTCCCAGAGATCACACTCCCCACTAGTGAGCCGGTGCTTGACGTTAAGTTCAGTGATGCGACTTCATCGCCCATCCCTGTATTTTTATAAAGCCAATCAATACCAGAGGACATTTCATCGGTCAAAGTGACTTCTAAAATAGTTACATCTAAAATCACCTGCCCCGGCAATACGTCCATTTTCTCTAGTAAATTCTCAACTAAGCGGTACTCATCCTTAGTGGTATAGAATATCAGCGCGTTTTGCTGTTTATCTAAGCTAAAGCGTAGCGATTGCTCCGCCGAGGTGCCACTGGTCGAGCGCCCTGAGGCGTTGTCACTTTGCTGCTCATTTGCTCGTGAACGTGGAGCCCCTGTGGTGTTATTTTGTAGTAGGTGCTGCATTGACTCGAGCATATCCTCTGCTTTGGCATACTTTGGCTTATAAACAAAGTACTGGCGTTCATCGCCTGCCAATGGAGCATCGATTTTCTTAGCCCAATAAGCGATACGCTCAATGGTTTGCTCATTTGATGCGTAAGCAACAAAGGAGTTAATACGCGCTAACGATACAAAAGACACATCACCATCACTGCTACCAACTCGTAAACCATCTTGTTCAAGAAGTTCTTTAATCTGCTCAACGCCTTCTTCAGGGGCAATATGGGCAAATTCGAAGAGCCGTATTTCACGACCATAGGCTCTTGGCACATCAAGCATGTTGATAATTTTCAGAGCGCGTACCACTTCCGTGCGTTCACCCTCTAAAATAATCAGCTTTTGCAGTGAATTGACTGTCACTTTCGCAGTCGACAACTTGCTAAGAATATTACTTACATTACGGCTGCTACTAAATACGTAAGGAACAATATGGGTAATGGCACCGGCTACTTGCGGGATATCTTCTTCACTGTTCCCAATACCAAGTGCAATAGCGTTTTTCTTATCGCTGCCTTTGGCAGGAGAGAAGTACAGGATGTTGTCTTTGCGATAACTAGAAATGCCGCTCTCCTGCAGTGTTTTTATCACCACATTGTAAAATTCCGGGCGTTCAAGTTTATCTGAGATATTCAGAGTAATGGTGTCTTGGGAAGCCGCCAGTTCAGGAGCTAAAACATAATTAATTCCCAATAGCTCACCGAAAGTCTTAGCAATAAACTCTTTCGCTATCATTTCATCAGTGCTGAATGAAATAGGTTCGCCACTAAGCTCTGGCGCCTCTTGAGCTGTTTCCTCGAGCTTGGTTATACCACCCCAATCATCGACACTTTCAGAGCGAAACAGTGCCTCTTCTTGAGTTTGTTGCTGTTCACTGCGAGTCTTTTCTTTGCTATCGCGCTCACCGTTAATTATCGACTTTTCAACACGTAACTTTTTTGAGCGAAGGTCTGTTCCTTGATGACTAGCACAACCATATAGCAGTGCTATCAACATAAGAAAACTAGCATTTCTGATGGGCTTAAACGCCATTATTTACTTCTCCACCTTCTTTTGAATTCTGCACACGAATAGAGGCTGACTTATACATTTTCACAACAAATGACTCTTGGTCATGTTCAAATAACACCTGTGTCGGTTTGATCTCGACAACGGTAAAATGTTCGAGCTGCTCACCTGCGCTGAGGTTAAACATAGTTTGCGTATCACCATCGGAGACCCTCACGCGAGCTTGTTGCTGCTCACCACTTTTATAGATGGCCACTAAGCTAACACGTAAGTCCTTAAACTCTGGTTCACTAATTTGTTCTGCAACAATAGGCTCGTATTCAACCCCGAGCGTATTCGCTAATTGTTCCACATCGAGCTCTTCACTTTGCAGTAACTCTGGATTGAGCTCCAGCATCGACAGCTCTTTGTCGTTAGCTTGAGCGCCAAAATTTATCAGATATTGTGACGCCCACCAAACTAAGCCGATAATAACAGCGGCAAAAATTAATAAATTTCTCATGGCGTTTTGTACACTCTAATAAATTCGATATTGGCGGTCACTTTACCAAGTGTGGCTTTACGCTGAAAAAATGACACTTGGCGAACCCGATTACCCGCCTCGATATTTTCCAGTTCATCCAACAAACTTAATACATGTGAGTAATCGCCATTGACATTTATTCGCCCTGTGTAAGCAGCAAAGTCGTCATTGATAGGTACGCTGCGCGAGGGTGACTTGTTATTCACTTTGACACCTGTTTTCTCTACCGCTGCATCCACTACTTTTAGCCATAATAACGCCGGGTCATCCTTCTCACCTACTTGTGGTAGGTTCCCGATCAGTTTTTCAAGCTGTTCTAGTTGCTGTTCTTTTTCAGCAACCTGAGTTGCACTGGCAAGCGTTTGCTCTTGTTTAGCAACAAATTCGCTCGCTGATTGGCGCTGGCGATGAACATCATCAAGCCAATCTAGCCACGGAAACACGGCAAACTCCAAAGCCAGTAGCACCGCTATAGCTGCAATACCCCACTTTTTAATCGCGCTGTTAGAATCGCTCATAACCAATACACCTCAATCGTGAACGACTCTACGCCAGAGTTCTGTTTTACCACTGGGCGTGAAAACTTAGCCTCTTTCACTTGTTCCGAGGCGATGACTTGCTGCAACAAATTTGTCGCTGAGCTTTTAGTGCTACCTGACACTTGAACTCCATTGGTGCTAACTACAACGCGTTCCAAGATTACATCCTCACCTTCAAGGTTGAGGTGACTAAGTTTGGCCAGTACGTTAGGGCTCTTCTTAAGAAACTCGCCAAGCTCAGAATAAGAGGTCACCTTGCGCTCAAAGTCATTTCGCTTGCTAAGTACTTCGTCGATTTTCACCTGATTGGCTGCTTGCTGCTGCTCAAGCGATTGTAACGACCATTGTAAATACCCCGTCACCGACGCCAGTGTTAATGCGATAACCGCAGCGCAACCGATAATCAAAGACTTTGTTGATAAGCGTTGAGTTGCTTTGCTTTTCTCTCCCGCAGCATCATATGTCAAACCAATCACGTCATGCAGTTTATATTCGCTAAAAGCCGCTGCAATTTGTTCTTGTGTATCACTGTGGGTCAAATCCAACAAGGCAGTCGCGCCCTGCTCACTCGGGTAGTGTGGAATCAAAAACTTAACGTCTTGTGGGATCAATTCGAGGGTTTGTGTCGGCACTACAAAGTAATCAATGGTGAACTCTTTACTTGTCCACTGACTGAATCGCCATAAAAAAGCGCCTTCCATGGGTGGCAAGGTCGCTTTTTCTGCTTTTAGAATATTGACCAGTTCATTAACAGCAGAACGCGGGTAGTTTTTTGATGTCGCCCAAAATAAATCTCTACTTAGTGCGCACGCCTGACCGATGCACAGCAGTGGCTTGTTAGTATTACTTTCAACAAGATTACGGTCTGCATCTAAGATATACCGATTATCGATAAAAGTACGGGCAGACCATAGCTGCTTCAAAGACGACTTCATACCTTAGCGCACCATTCCTTCATTAGTAGTGAAATAGGGTTTAAACGTTCCTTGCCCGCGATAAAGCACGAGGCGCTGTTTTAAAGCTGTATCGCCAGACGCGGAAATATCAATAATGTATCGACCACTGGGATAAATACTCGCACCTTCAGCCGTTTCTGAATTGCGCTGTTCGGGGTCAAAACCAAGGGAGGAGTATAAAGAGTCTGGGGTAAATTGTCGAACAATCGTGGCCGTTGAATACAGCCTTAACTTCCCTTGTAAGCGCGAAAATAGTTGCTCATCATCGAGTATATAAGCCAACTCTTGCATGCTTTGAATTAGACCATTCTTAGGTAAGTAAGGGTAGTCATAATCACCATTTTCGGCCCCGGCTAAACGCCTTAAACCATCCCTATCTTGCCAATCATCAAGCCTGTCCATGACCTCATCGACGGCCTCTCTTTCAAGCCCTTGGTTATAAAGAAGCTGTTTAAAGCCTTTTTCGTTAAAAGGCACTAAAGAAACAAGGCCGCTCATATCCTGTATTGATACTTCAAGCTCTTTATAAGCATAGGGTTTGCCATCAAAAGACTTAACTAGGTCAGTGCCGCCGACAATTTCACCATAACGATTACCTGGGCCAAGAACACCTAAAGGGCTCGTCATTAAGCGAAAAACAACATCGGCTTGCGTCGATTGAATTTCCATACTGACCAGGGTGTTTTTGCGCACTAAACTAGCCATACGCGCATCGTTTCGCCCTTTCCCTGACATAAATAACATCACTGCCGCCATGCTTGCCGATAGCATTAGCACCAATAACAATGCAGCACCACGTTGCGACTGTTTATCCTTGAGACGCATTACTCACCCCTCGTTGAAATGGATTCACTTCTGGTAGTTGCAACATCCAAGTAATTGGCTCTTGCGCTGCATCTGGCGTCAATGTTAAACGTATAAATAAGGGCAGCACTCCTCGCGAGCTACTGAGGTAACGGGAACTCCAGGCAGGCTCTGGACGCACAGAAACATTAAGGTATTCGGAGTAATAATTATCAAGTTGCAGCGCGTCGCGCCAGCCAAAGTACTCAAGCTCTGCATTATCGCCTTGGTATAATATTACCTGCTGCTGACAAAGGCGCTCACGCAGCACATAGTTTTGTAATGATTGCGAGCCATAAGGTAATTCACAATATATAAACCCTTGTTCGCTTGCTAAAATCTGCGCAATCACCATATGCTCATCGAGTAACTTAGGCGTGGGAGATATAAAAGCGAAGCCATCCTTTTGACCGACAAAAAAGGGCACACCTTCGCCTTTGTTATTAATAAAGAATAAGGGCTCGAGTGCGCGCACCTGCTGATTGAGCATTTTGATCTTGCTGAGCTGACTGACATCGCTGCGGTTTTGGTTGTCGTCTATTTGACCAAGTACAAAGCGATAACTGGTTACCGATAAAGCGATCACCATGGTAAAAATCACCATCGCAACCAGCACTTCAACTAAGGTAAAGCCGAGCCGGCTTTTTTTAAAAGCGCCAATAGACATCTCGGTACTCCAACAATGGGGTTTCTTGTGTTTCGATATACACCCTCACCTGATACAGCACGATATGGCCACTTTCTGGCGTATCACTTTGCCCTTCTGAGGAGATAAACCTTTGCGCAGGCTTGTGCTCTAACTCGCTAACCTGCCACTGGTAGTTACGCGCTTTGAACCGCCATTGACCTTGGGTTTGCTGCTGCTGAGTATACTCATAGGTGATTTGATCTTTGAGCAGCTCAGCGACTAACCCTAACTCCACCGCGCGGTTTAGGCGGCCCTCATGTAACAAGCTAGAGCGCATTACAAAGGTCATCGCACTGATAGCAATAAAAAGGATCAGCGAGGCAATCAATACCTCTATCAACGTCATGCCTTGCGCTTTGTTATAGCTCGAGTACTTCATATTCCAAACCTGAGCGAGTCAGTACTTCAACCTGTTGCGTAATAAAGTAGTTGTTGGTACTCAATGTAAAGGCGGTAGGCTTTAGCTCTAATATATTGAATTCAACACGCTTGAGCGCATCGGGAGATTGTTCAGCCGCCTTATCACTTTCACTTACATAAACAACAATACTGTGCTCGTTAACTTCAACATCCAGCGGCTGGCCACTGTATACCACATATTCTTTGGCAAAGGCTAACAACGAAGTTACTTGATTGCGCTCACTGTGGTAGCGCACTTGTTCCAGTTGGCGCCACATATCAGGCAGCACCACCGAGCTCGCTGCGGCGATGAGCGCAAGTACAATCAATAATTCAATTAAAGTAAAACCACGGGGGCTAGAACGATACATCATTCATCGACACTATACTAAGCAGCATAATAATCACTACTGAGCCTACGATACCACCCATAATCAGAATCAATAATGGCTCTAGTAATGCAGTGAACTTGGTTAGCCACTGCTCAAAGTTACTACGCGAACGCCGTGCTATTTCTGCAAAAGAGCCAGCTAAAGTACCACTTTCTTCACCGACAGAGATCAGGGAAATGGCAACATCATCATACATCTCCAAGCGCTCTAGCTCGTCGCTTAAGACCCCCCCGGCACTCACTTTACTAACAACTGCCAGCAGTCGCTCTTTCAATACCGGATGGCTAACCGTATGCGCCGCCAGCGATAAGCTATCGGATAAACTCACACCACTTTCCAGCGTCAACTGTAATGCAGTAGAGAACTTTATCCGGTCAGAGTGTTTAACTATATGCTTTAGCAAAGGCAAAGAGGTTAAGGTTTTAAATAGCCGTAAACGAATGGCCGGCTTTTGCATACCTAAGCTAATACCGCCACCAACTAATAGTAGCCCTATGAGCATATGCCATTGGTATTGTTGCACCCAAGCAGAAACCGCTAGCAGTGTTTGCGTGTAGCTTGGTATATCACCGGTTCCCTCAAACATCGATGACATACTTGGGACAACAAAGTTAAAAATAGCCCAAATGGCCACCACACACACAATGAGGATAAACAGCGGATATGTTGAAGCCTGAATCACTTTCTTACGCAGTTCACTTTGGAACTGTAGGTTCTGGCTCAACCGTGAAAATACCCGTGGTAGATTACCGGTACTTTCACCTATTTTGACCATCTCCGCATACAGTGTTGAGAACACATGGGGGCGCTGCGCGATGGCATCGCTTAATACAAAGCCTTGCTTAATATCATTTAATACCGAAGCCCACACCGCCCCGATAGCCGAGCTACGGTTTGAGCGAGCAAGCACACTAAGCGCTTTATCCACTTTTAGGCCATTGGCCAGCAAAGTTGAAAGTTGGCTAGTAGATTGCTCCAACTCGTTTAGGGTGACGCGCTTAGACGAGCTGGCCTGTTTTGCTTCGGAGATTTTTAGCACCAGCTTTTGTTGCTTTTTAAGCTCCTGCACAGCCGCTTGCTCGTTCACAGCGCTGATTTCACCTTGCTCTACCTGCCCATCTGCGCTGTATGCCTTGTATTTAAACAATACACTCACCCGGCAACCCTCATCACTTCATCTACCGTGGTAATCCCTTTAATTGCTTTAAGTAAGCCATCTTCTTTCAACGAACGTAACTTGCGCTCTCTCATCATGGCATACAAGTTATCAAGTAAGTTCTCATCTTTAGCTAAGCGTTTTACTTCGGCGTCACAGGGTAAATACTCAAGAAAGGCTACTCGCCCTGCATAGCCTGTATGTTCACATTGTTCGCACCCCACCGCCTCGTAAAGCGGCACACGCTGTCCGTCGGTCATCGTTGTTAGGTTGTACTTTTCATACAGAATATCAGCTTCCTGCTCACTCATAGGTCGTTTACAGTGCGTGCATAAGGTTCTCGCCAAACGCTGCGCCATAATTGATACTAAGCCGGCATTAAGAAGATACTCTTGAATACCCAAGTCCATTAAACGCGTATACGCCGAGGGCGCATCATTGGTGTGCACAGTACTAAATACTAAGTGCCCGGTGAGCGCCGACTGCAATGCGATTTTAGCGGTTTCGTTATCACGAATTTCACCGACCATGATCACATCCGGGTCTTGACGAACAATACTTCTTAATCCCGCCGAAAAATCAAAGCCGATATCGGCATTAACCTGAACTTGGTTAATCCCTGGGAGCTGATATTCAATCGGGTCTTCAAGGGTGATTATTTTTATCTTGGGATTATTAATTTGATTCAAGAAAGAATACAAAGACGTGGTCTTACCGGAACCGGTTGGGCCAGTCATTAATACCACACCCGAGGTACGTTTAAGGTCCTCGTCGATCATCGCTACTAAATCATCAGCATAACCCAAACGCTCTAAGTCAAACTTAACGGCGTTTTTGATAAGAAAACGCATAACCACACTTTCACCACTGCCTAAGGGCAAGGTTGAGCAACGAATGTCTAAATCTGTGGTGCCCGCCTTCATCTCAATTTTGCCATCTTGAGGGCGGCGTTTCTCTGCTATATCCATCGCCGAGAGGATTTTAATGCGTGAGATAACGGCTAGCTGTAAATTAGCGGGGATAGGGTCTGCTTCTTTTAACAGCCCGTCAATACGATATCGTGCACGGTAACGCCCGTTAATGGGTTCGATATGTAAATCCGATGCACCTAGTTTTACGCCTTTATTAATCAAGCTATTAACCAAGTTGACGGTGGGCGCGCCCAAGGCCAGCTCTTTTAACGCAGCGACATTGTCACCTGCGACACTAATTTCACTTTGATCATGTAAAAGCGCACGGCATTGCTCAGCGAGTAGTTCAAATTCTTTATAGCTGACAACTTCAAAGCGAACCTGATAATCACTTAGGCGCAGGTAATCTCGGGCTTCCTGGCTATGTGGGTTAGATAAGGCCACAACGAGCTGTTGGCCTTCTAAAGCAACCGGGGCAAAGCCCTGCTCTAGCAAAAATTCCACATTTAATTTGCGATAAGCACTCAGTTCCGACTCAGCCACACTGACCGAACCTTGAAACAGTGGGCATTGCAGCACACTGCAATAAAGCGTACTGAGTTGCTCATCGTCAATCCAGCCAGAATTTAATAAGATAGTCTCCAAGTGCTGGCTTGAGTCTTGTTGATAATCTAGCGCCTGCTCTAAGCGGGCAATATCAAGCAGTTCACTGTGCCTGATGTACTCTTCTACTTTAGAGTTCCACGTCTGCATCTTCGCCTTCACCGCCAGGTTTTCCATCTCGTCCAAGGCTTTTTAAAGTAAAAGACTCACGGCCATTTTCACTTGTTACTTCGTAGCTGTACTCATTACCCCAAGGGTCTGCCGGGATCGCTTTGGGAAAGTAAGGGCCATCCCACATTTTATGTGAGCTATTAACTAGGTCGTCCAGCGTTTTCGGGTAATAACCAATATCTAAACGGTACGAGTCTAACGCGGTGGCCATCACTTGCATCTGCGCCTTTGCGGTACCTTCACGAGCGGAATCCACTTTGCTGAACATACGCGGGGCAATAATTGACGCTAGCAGACCTAAAATAACCATTACAATAAGAAGCTCTACGAGCGTAAAGCCTCGTGAACGATGAACTGTTTTCATAGGAATTCTCAACGGTTTACTTACAAAAATAAGACAGGGTGCCGAAGCACCCTGCTGAATCTACCACAATAGGGGGCATTATCAAACTATGACATTAACGCAGAGCCTTAATGGCTGCGCTAAATTGCTCAACACTGCCTGCACCAACAATAATTTTATAGTCAGTGAGGGTGTTGCCGTCACGGCGACCAACAATAAATGAAGGTGTTGATTCTAGGCCCAGTGTTTTCGCCTCTAAAATAGAGTCACTCACTTTTTGATGAACACTCTTATCAGCACGACAACTATTGTAAGCCTCTTTGTCTAACTCAAATTCACTAATAATGGTATCGATATCATCAGGCACAATATTTGCGCCTAATTCGAATAGTTTTTCGCGCACCGGCTCATACTGGTCTTGTTGTGCTGCACAGCGCAGTAACACGGCTGCATAAGGGGCTTTAGGGTGAACTTTGGATAGCGGTAACTCACGGGCTAAAAACGCCACCTCACCGCTGTCAATAAACGCTGTTTTTAACCCAGGAAACACATCTTGTTGAAACTTTTTACAAAATGGGCAATGTAAATCGGTGTACTCTAAAATAACAATATCGGCTTCTTTATTGCCCAGCCACTGGCCATCTTTGGACAACGGCAGTACATCGGGGCGCACAAGCTCAGCCAAGCCAACGCGCACGGCCACTTCGCGTTGTACGTTTTTAAGCTCGTTGATTTCTTGTTTCAAGGCTTGTATTTCGTCATTTTGGCTCGACTGACAACCACTGAGCACCGCCGCCCCAAGTAATAATGACACAAGTCGTTTCATAGCTACTTCCTTCTTAAAAAATAAAAAACCCCCGCCTAAGCGAGGGTTTTTTTAAACGTTAAAGCGAGTAATTAAATTACTGGCTCCACTCGTTTTGGTCAAGTACTGGCATTACACGGTCAACACCGCCAACGATGCGCTGTACAGATACACCGTGTACGCTGTCGCGTGGTGCAGTTACAGTGAACGTTAGAGTGTGACGGTTGTTGCTTGCACCAGCGTTAGAACCTAGGTCACCCGCGCCGAAGCCGCCGTCAGCTGAAGTGTAGCCTTGCTGCGCTTCTGCTTCTGATACTAGCTCAGGTACGAAGTAAACTACTGAAGATTTAGCAGGTACAGTACCTAGCTGAACAGCAGTTACTTTACGGTTGTTTAGGTTACCGTTGTCTGATTCGCTGAACAGGTCAACAGTTACTTCTGCTGCTTCGTCGTGCTCGTTAGTTACACGTACGAAGTTACCTTCTGCGCTTACAGCGTAAGGTACTTTAAGTACTGCGCCGTTTACACCGATCTGGTGAGAAGTAACTTCTTCTTTACAGTGGTCAAGCTCAGTCGCTGTACCGAAGTCTAGCGTGTAAGTAGGCTTAACGTTGTAGTTGAA
>NZ_JAKRFV010000031.1:0-33934 GCF_022347945.1 Pseudoalteromonas sp. MM17-2
CATGATGGATTCGAACCATCGACCAATGGATTAAAAGTCCACTGCTCTACCAACTGAGCTAATGACCCATCATTGCGACTAAATCGCTTGATAGTAGGCTTTATATAAAATGGTGGGTCATGATGGATTCGAACCATCGACCAATGGATTAAAAGTCCACTGCTCTACCAACTGAGCTAATGACCCAACACCTTGCTTGCTTTTGAGCAGGCAATGCCTGGATAACGAAAAAATGGTGGGTCATGATGGATTCGAACCATCGACCAATGGATTAAAAGTCCACTGCTCTACCAACTGAGCTAATGACCCATTTTGTCATTATTTGCGCAGCGTTATCCCCGATGGGTTATCGTCTGCTGCGGGCGCTTATAATACTTATTTAAAAACCAAGTGCAATACAAATGCTCGGTTTTTTTTAGTTTTTCCGCTTAGTTGCCTAATTTTAGACCGCTTTAAACTGCCTGCGGTCTAAAAGCAAACACTTAGCAAAATCTGCTACAACTTACTAACACGCTCGGTCGCTAATTTAGCGGCTGTGGTGTTAGGGTACTCAGCAATCACTTTATTAAACAATTGCTTCGCTTTGGCGAGTTGACCTTGCTGTTGTTCCAAGGTACCCAACTTAAGCATCGCATCGGCACGCTTATTAGAATCAGTATATTGATTCACCACGGTTTCGAAGTGGCCCTTGGCGCCGCTCGTATCACCTTTAATCGTCAAAAGTTGACCTAACCAATAATGTGCGTTCGGCACGTATACTGACTCTGGATAGGTTTGCAGAAATGCTTGAAACTCAGGAATAGCTGCATCGTAGCGCTTGTCCTGCATGATCAGCTTGACCGCTTTGTCATACGCTTCATTTTCCGACAGGTTGCTGCTCATCGGCGCGGCACTGTTGGCAGCGCTATCATTGGTGGTCGCGGCACTGGACGTACTGTAACCATCATCATAGCTTGGCTGTTGCTGCTGCGAATAAGCGGCGCTAACACGGTTTTCTATTTCTTGATATAGCTCGCGTTGACGTTGCAGCACCTTTTCTAGCTTGTAGCTGTGCTCTTCGGTGACGCCACGCAACTGACTCACTTCATCTTGCAACAGATCCAGTTGCTGTTGTAGATCGGCTTGAAGCAAATTGCGAGTTTGCATCATTTGCTCTAAACGGCTTAAACGTTTTTCGACACTTGATTCACTGGCAGAGGCCTCTGAAACAGGAGCGGGAGCAGCCCAAACTTGGGTGCTCCCGCTCATGAGTAAGGCTGCCAAAATAATTTTCGGCTTCATTGTTACTCTTTTAAATTTTAGTATACCAAGACTGCACGGCGGTTTTTGGCGAACGCTTCTTCGTTACGCGCTTTAACCATCGGCTTCTCTTCACCGTAGCTAACAACAGACATTTGGTTAGGGTTAACACCTAGGCTCTGAAGGTATTTTTCTACAGACTGACCACGGCTTTCACCTAGTGCAATGTTGTACTCTGGCGTACCACGCTCATCTGCGTGACCTTCGATAAGTACTTTTACAGAAGGGTTCTGCGTTAGGAACTGAGCGTGAGCTTGCAGCAATTCAGCATACTTGCTCTGAATGGTTGCCTTGTCAAAATCAAAGTAAATGATTTGCTGTTGACGAAGCGCTTCATACTTTTCGCGCAGCTTCTCTTCTGCTGTTTTCTCGCGTTTTACTGTTTCCACTTCAACTGTATCAGTTGTTTGGGTTTCAACTTGATTTGTCTCGTTGGCTTGGCCTTCATCTTGGCTAGATGAAGAACTACATGCCGCTAGCGTCATAACTGGCACTGCAATAAGCAGACCTTTAACTATTTTTTTAAGTTGCATTGAGTAGATTCCTATTATCAAAAAGTGAAACCAGCACCTGATTTTCAATTTGTCTTAATATAGTAAGCAATTTACATAAAATTCAAGTTTATGCGTCCAAAGCTGACTATACCCTGAGCGAATTATAAAAACGGTGACCAAGCTGGCGCTTTTACTTGTCCATCAAGTACGGGTAAACGCGCTTTAAAACGACCATCCATTGAAACCAAAGCCAATACATTTTTGTTGTTATGCATCGTGCTGTAAATAATCATGGAGCCGTTGGGCGCCACGCTCGGCGACTCATCCAAACGTGTACGTGTAAGTACTTGGAAGTTGCCTGATTCAAGATCCTTCTTAGCAATGTGATAACGGCCCAGCGTCCGATTTACCATCACTAAGTGCTTGCCATCGGGCGTAACTGAGCCATTCAAATTCATATCACCGTCGAACGTCATGCGTTTCACTCGGCCTGAATCTAAATTTAACTTATAAATCTGGGCATTACCACCCCTTTCCGAGGTAAACAGGAGCTCTTTGCCGTTTGGATGCCAAGTTGGCTCGGTATCGATACTACGGTGGCGAGTTAAACGACGCTCTTGCTTTGTTTGTAAGTCGTACAAATAAAGTTCAGTAGCACCGGTACGGTCTTTTGATAGCACCATAGCCAATTTCGTGCCATCAGGTGAAAATTGCGGGGCACCGTTGATACCTGGGTGGCTGGTGACTAACTGTCGTTGGCCTGTGTAAATATCTTGGATATAGATCTGACTTTGACGATTTTCAAAGGTGACATAAGCCAGTTTATTACCATCAGGTGACCATGAGGGTGACATCAGTGGCTCTTTAGAGCGCAGTAGTACCTGCTCGTTATAACCATCGTAATCCGCCACAACAAGCTGATAAGGCTTATCATCTTGGTCACGTACAATCACGTAGGCAATTTTAGTTAAAAATGCGCCGCGCTCACCCGTTAACGCCTCGTATACGACATCGCTAATACGGTGACCGTAACGGCGGAAGTTTTGCGCCGTGATGACTGTTTCCCGAGCGTCAAGTACATGGTCTTGGCTTTTGATTAACTTACCGTTGTTGAGAATGCGTGTCTCGCCACCGGTTATTTGCCCACGGAGCACGTCGATTAGCTCGTAACTGACCAGGTATCGGCCGCCATTTTGTTGCTGTACACGACCAACAACAATAGCTTCCACCCCTTCTTGAACCCAGGCACTGTAGTCTACATCAGCATCAGTACTTGGGCGCTGTGGCATGTTAATGCTGGCGATAGGCTTAAACTTACCACTGCGACGCAAGTCAGCGGCGACCACTTCACTAATGCGCATCGGCATTTCACCGGTGCCTTCGTAGGCAAACGGCACCACAGCGATAGGTCGGGCACTGTCGACCCCTTCAGTAATAACAATTTCCAACGCCGCATTAGCCCATAGACTGACGCTAGCTAGCATGGAAATAAACAGGTATCGGCACATCTTTACCATGGTGTTCCCCTAAAACTCTGGTTTAACCGTTAAGTTAATATCTTTTAATTTTTCAAATACATCACGATCTTTGGAGACCGGTAAGGTATCAGCACGGCGCACTGCACGAACCGCAGCTTCACAGACTTGCTGGTCGCCACCGAGTGAACTGACACTGGTGACCAAGCCGTTGAATGCCAATTTAATGTTCAATCGACACTCTTTACCACGGTAGCTCTGATCTAATAGCAAGTTTTGCTGAATGCGTTGGGCGATCAGGGCGCGGTATTTATCCACTTCTGACATCACTTGCTGTCGACGCGCTTTCGAGCGTGCCGCTTGCTCGGCAGCCAATTGCTCTTGCAGCAGTTGCTCAGCCAGCGCTTTTTGTCTTGCTTCTTCAGCCTTGCGGGCAGCTTCTTGCTCTTTGCGTTTACGTTCAGCTTCGGCCTTGCGCGCTGCTTCTTCTTCCTTGCGACGTTTTTCGGCAGCCGCTTTAGCCGCTTGCTCTGCCTTTTCTTTTTCCTGCTGGGCTTTACGTGCTTTTTCGCGCTCTTTACGCTCTTGCTCTCGAGCACGTTTCGCTTCGGCCTCAGCCTGTTTACGTTCACGCTCTTTGGCTTGACGCTGCCGCTCTAACTTTTTGATCTGCTCGGCTTCGGCCTCACGCTGTTTGCGGGCGGCGGCGGCACGATCTTCCAACTCTTTAATACGCTGTTGCTCGGCACGCTTTTTGGCTTCCTCTTTCTGCTTAAGATCAGCGAGGCGTTGCTCCACTTGTTTTTGATCAACAGACACGGCGCTAACTGCTTGCTCTGGCGTATCTTCATTACTCGGTGTATTCAGAGTCACTTTCATGATTTCAGGTGCTGAATCACGAAATAAACCCACGCCCACCAAAACACCAATAAGCGCAAGGTGTAAAGCGAGGGAAATGAGAAGTGGCGTTTTATACTGCTGCATGCTAATCCTCAAACGACTCCGTCATTAAGCCTACCTCGGGTACCCCGGCGTTTTTCAAAAAGTCCATTAATAGCAGTACTTCTTGATAACTGACGCGGCCTGATCCTTTAATCATCACTGGAGTATCGGGGTTTTGCTCTAACTTGAGTTTGATGACAGCGGCAACATCCACCGCTTCCATCGGCGCTTCGGGGTCGGTACCCACACTCACATAGTACTTACCGTCAGCGTCAATAGAGGCAATAATCGGCGGTGCATCTTTAGTTTCCACCAGCTCGGATTTTTCCATCTTTGGCAAATCAACTTTGACCCCGTGGGTGATAAGGGGTGCTGTAGCCATAAAGATTATCAGCAGCACCAACATCACGTCGATGTAAGGAACAACGTTGATCTCTGCGACCGGACGACGTTTCTTACGCTGATACATTCGACTTTACCTCTTGGGTGATCGCTTGGCGATGAAGAATATTGGAAAACTCTTCCATGAAGTTGGCGTAATGCGACTCTATTTTCTCAACTTTATTGGCAAAGCGGTTGTACGCAATAACCGCAGGGATGGCTGCAAACAAGCCCATTGCAGTAGCAATCAAGGCCTCGGCGATACCCGGGGCGACCATTTGCAGTGTTGCTTGCTTTACTTCACCGAGGGCGATAAAGGCTGTCATGATCCCCCACACGGTACCAAACAAGCCAATGTAGGGGCTGATTGAACCTATAGTTGCAAGAAAGGACAAGCTTGTTTCAAGTTTTTCAATCTCACGAGAAAGTGCCACACGCATCGCACGATGTGCGCCTTCGGTGACCATACCCGCAGAATGAACATTATTCTTTTTGTGTCGTGCAAATTCTTTGAAGCCTGAGGTAAATAACGCTTCTAATCCTTCACTTTTATTGCCACGCGCCGAAATCTCACTGTAGAGCTTCGACAAATCAACACCTGACCAAAAACGCGTTTCGAATTTCTTGGCGCTACTAAGCGCATGGCCCAAGGTTTTACGACGCTGAATGATGATGGCCCACGATATTACCGACAGAGCTACTAAGGTAAGCATCACCAGCTGTACTAAAAAGCTGGCTTTTAAAATAAGATCAATAAAATTTAATCCTGAATCCACGTCTTTTCTCCTGAGGCGCAGTTTACAACTTCCACGTGTCTTTGAGCACGACACAATGGGCACTAGTGTAACCAGTCGTTGTAGCGCTGACAATGGCCTTGCCACGAATTGCTACAAACCCAAGTTAAACACCTAATTAATGATGCGATGTAAAAAAGTACACGCCATTATTGGGCTCTAAAACCCTAACAAAAGTTCAAATTAATTGCGTTTTATGCACTTTGTGCGCATAAGCTTTCATTTGCCAAAATATCTATACGTTAGAAACTAGTAAATCTAATAGAACAAAAAAAACACAAAAATAATATTTCCCTTTAATATCAATATTAAGAAAACATAACCCCATACTTTACGATGAAAAATACCATCTTAAAAAACTATTCAATATTAGATTTTCTTATCCGAAAAATATAATTTTTCTAGTTTGATTAGGACCCATTTAGTCCGTAATATTCACCCTGTACTGAGCTAGCGCAACCAATTGAGCTCTTATGCACAGTTCAAGAGGTGGTTTCTGATTCCCCACCTCGGCCATTGATTGATTAACTCTAAAGTTGCTCATTCACTTGGCTTATTTGGATTTACTTCCTTCAACTTGTTGTTTTGCCCGCTTTGTTAGCGGGCTTTTTTTTGCCTGCAATAAGATACCAAGCACAGCTTAATCTGTTGTGAATTACTCTGCTTTTAATAAGCTTTATGAGGCGAGCAGCTTGGTAGCGTCGACCTAGACTTGGGTGTATTGGGAAGAGAATGAGGCAGGTTGGGCCGAGCCAAAACGCTCGGCAGGGTGTGCCAAGGTTAGTCTGTTGTTTTACTGAGACCAAAATGCGCATAGGCATGATCTGATACAATCCGTCCTCGCGGCGTACGCTGGATAAAGCCTTGCTGTATTAGATAGGGTTCAATCACATCTTCTATGGTTTCTTTTTCCTCGCCGATGGCTGCTGCGAGATTATCCAGCCCCACCGGCCCGCCCATAAACTTTTCTATAATCGCTAACAAGTATTTACGGTCCATATAATCAAAACCGCTTTTGTCTACATCGACCATATCAAGCGCTTGTGCGGCAATATCAATGTATACACGACCATCACCTTTAACTTCAGCAAAATCTCGCACTCGACGCAGTAACCGGTTAGCAATGCGGGGAGTCCCTCGCGAGCGCTTGGCGACTTCTAAAGCGCCCTGCTCGTCAACTGCTAAACCTAAATGATCGGCGGAGCGTTTGACAATGGCGGCAAGGTCGGCAACAGAATAAAACTCCAAACGTTGCACAATACCGAAACGATCGCGCAGCGGAGAGGTTAATGAGCCTGCACGGGTCGTTGCACCAATTAAAGTAAATGGCGGTAAATCAAGTTTAATCGAGCGCGCTGCGGGGCCTTCACCAATCATGATATCGAGTTGATAGTCTTCCATGGCTGGATAGAGTATTTCCTCAACATGCGGGCTCATGCGATGAATTTCGTCGATAAACAGCACATCATGAGCTTCTAAGTTTGTCAGTAAGGCGGCGAGATCGCCGGCTTTTTCCAACACCGGACCGGAAGTCGTTTTAATACTCACATCGAGTTCATTAGCAACAATATTGGCTAACGTGGTTTTACCTAACCCAGGGGGACCAAATATAAGTAGATGATCTAAGGCCTCGCTGCGTGAGCGTGCGGCCTCGATAAAAATATCCATCTGCTGTTTAACATGAGGTTGGCCGTGATAGTCGGCCAATAATTTAGGCCGAATGGCTCTATCGACCACATCCTCATTACCCTGTACCTCTGGCTCAATCAGCCGATCCGCTTCTATCATGATGGTATCTCTGTTATAGCATCGCTTTGAGCGCTTGCTTAATCATTTCTTCGGAGGCCATGCCTGGCTTCGCGACTGCTTTTACCGACTTCACTGCCTGAGCATTTTTATAGCCCAGAGCTTCAAGTGCGGCAACCGCATCGTCTTGGGCATTACTCGCGACCAAAGTATCACCATTGGGCGCATCTATTGGTGCCGCGTCAGTGTGAGGGGTAAATAAGTCAGGACCCCAATCTTTAAGCCTGTCTTTCATTTCTAACACTAACCGCTCTGCGGTTTTTTTGCCAACGCCGGGAAGCTTTACTAAGGTGCTTGCATCGCCATGATGAACGCAATGGATAAATTGCTCTGCCGACATCCCCGATAAAATACCTAGGCCTAATTTAGGCCCTACCCCATTGGCTTTTAGCAATTCACGAAACAGGGCGCGTTCGTTTTTGGTGTTAAACCCAAATAACAGCTGCGCATCCTCTCGCACCACAAAGTGGGTATACAAGGTGACCTGTTCGCCACACTCGGGAAGTGCATAAAAGCAACTCATGGGGAGGTTGATTTCATAGCCAATGCCCGCTGCCTCCACTAACACTTCAGGGGGCTGCTTCTCAACCAACAATCCTCTAATTCGTCCTATCATTGTTACCTCAAGCGTCCGCGCACGGTTTTACGTGCTTGACCGGACAGTTTTATTAAGTTTTGTTGTGAGTGGCCATGACACATAGCAATAGCCAAGGCGTCGGCGGCATCTGCTTGCGGCGTGGCTGGCAGTTTCAAGATATGCTTCACCATGTGTTGTACCTGTGCCTTTTCCGCAGAGCCTCGCCCAACCACTGCTTGTTTCACTTGCCGCGCGGAGTATTCTGACACGTCAATGTCGGCCAAGGTCGCGGCAACAATGGCTGCGCCCCGAGCTTGTCCTAGCTTTAATGCCGAATCAGGATTGTGGGCCATAAACACTTGCTCTATGGCAAACGCGGTAGGGTTAAATTGCTCAATGAGTTGGCTGACGCCTTGGAAAATCATTTTTAGACGCAACGGGAAGGCATTATCACCTAGCTTAATACAGCCACTGCCCAAGTAATGGAACTTATGCCCTTGCTGCTGCACGACACCATAGCCGGTAAAGCGCGAGCCGGGGTCAATTCCCAAAATTATACTCACCCACTGACCTTATTATTATTCTCGCTTATGGAAATGGTAACTGTATGTATGACCAGTGTAAAGCTGAAGCATAAAAAAAGCGGCCTGAGCCGCTTCTTTTATCGTTATCGCTTATTCGCTCTGTTCACTCTCAGAGGCAGTCACTCCGATACCCAGCTCTTGCAGAGCATCGGGATTTGCCACACTCGGGGCATCGGTCATCAAACAAGATGCTTGCGTCGTTTTCGGGAAGGCAATGACATCACGAATATTGTCTGTACCACAAAGCAACATCACTAGACGGTCAAGGCCGAACGCTAAGCCTGCGTGCGGCGGTGTACCATACTTCAACGCATCGAGTAGGAAACCGAACTTATCTTGTTGCTCTTGCTCATTGATCCCCAATACTCGGAACGCCGCTTGTTGCATCGCATTGTTGTGGATACGCACCGAACCACCACCGACTTCGTAACCATTAAGAACCATGTCGTAGGCATCAGAAAGCGTGCCGGCAGGGTTCGCTTCCAGCTCCTCTGGGCTGACATCTTTTGGCGCAGTAAATGGGTGGTGAACAGCATGTAGATCGCCTTCATCATCTTCTTCAAACATCGGGAAGTCTACGACCCACAATGGCGCCCATTTAGTTAAATCAGTTAGCTCAAGGTCTAAACCAATCTTCAAGCGCAGCGCACCCATGGCTTCATTGACCACATTGCGTGAGTCGGCACCAAATAAAATGATATCGCCAGTTTGCGCATTGGTGCGTTCAAGTAAGGCGGTGATCACCTCTTCGTTCAAAAACTTAGCAATCGGTGATTGCACGCCTTCCACACCTGCGTCGCGGTCATTGACCTTCATCCAGGCTAAACCTTTAGCGCCATAGATGCCGATAAACTTCGTGTACTCGTCAATTTGCTTGCGTGATAAAGACGCTCCGCCTGGCACGCTAAGCACGGCTACGCGGCCTTTCTCATCATTGGCAGGGCCAGAGAATACTTTAAACTCAACGTCTTTAACCAAATCAGCAACGTCAATAAGCTCCATCGGGTTACGTAGGTCAGGCTTGTCTGAACCAAAACGACGCATGGCTTCGCTATAGGCCATTACTGGGAACTCGCCTAAGTCAACATTCAGCAATTCTTGCCACATATCACGGATCAGTTTTTCAGTGACACCGCGAACTTGGTCTGAACTCATAAATGAGGTTTCGATATCGATTTGCGTGAACTCTGGCTGGCGGTCGGCACGTAAATCTTCATCACGGAAACATTTAACGATTTGGTAGTAACGGTCAAAGCCAGACATCATCAACAGTTGTTTAAACAGCTGCGGCGACTGCGGCAGTGCATAGAAACTGCCATGGTGAACACGGCTTGGCACAAGGTAGTCACGTGCTCCTTCAGGAGTCGCTTTGGTCAGTACCGGCGTTTCAATATCGAGGAAGTCATTGCTATCCAAGAAGCGGCGAACAAAACTTGTGGCTTTGGCACGCAACTTAATGCGGTCGCTCATCTCTAAGCGGCGAAGATCCAAGTAGCGGTATTTTAGACGGCGCTCTTCGGAGTTTTGCTGGTTAAAATCCAGTGGGAGAGCGTCGCTGCGGTTAATGATCTCAAGGCCAGTACCCAGAATTTCCACTTCACCTGTGCTCATGTCTTTGTTGACTTGGCTGTCAGGGCGAGCGCGGACCACCCCTTTGACTTGTACACAGAATTCTTGACGAAGTTTATTCGCCACATCCATAAGCCCTTCAACTTCCGGGTCGAACACCACCTGCACCAAACCTTCGCGGTCACGCACATCGACGAAGATCAAGCCACCTAAATCGCGGCGTTTGTTGATCCACCCACACAGAGTAACTTCTTGGTCGACATGACTTTTATTTAAGTGTCCGCAATATATAGAGCGCATAATATTCCTGTTTTAATTGTAAGCGCGCATTGGTTTAAGCACGCAGTGGCCAAATTAATTGCGTCAATTATATAAAAACGGCTGTCAATGTCACGAAGCAAACTCCGAGTTGCATACTTATTGAGCACCTAAAGCCATAAAGCTGTGCTAGCATAGCTGCCAATCACTATGAACCGTGCTCTAACCATGCTTTATCTAGGTTGTCCACAGTGGTCTAATACCGCGTGGAAAGGACAATTATTTGCCCAACACTGCCAACAATCACAGATGCTCGCCCGTTACAGCGAAGTATTTAATGCTGTGGAGGGAAACACCACTTTCTATGCCGACCCCAGCCCTGATGTGGTAAAGCGCTGGCTGCACAGCAGTGATGAGCACTTTCGCTTTACCTTTAAATTTCCAAAGCGTTTTAGCCACGACAGTGCCTTGCAAGCTCCAAAGCAAGAACTCACGCACTGGCTTAAACTAATGGCGCCCTTATTCAGCAAAGTAGGCAGCTTGATGTTGCAATTGCCAGCAAGCTTTAAACCGACGCACCTACCCCGACTGCAGCACTTTATTGCCCAACTACCCAAAGACTTGCACTACAGCGTGGAAGTGCGCCACCGCGATTTTTTTACCAAAGGTGACAGCGAGCGCGCACTGAACCGATTTTTACATCAACATAATATTGATCGTGTTTGTATGGACACCCGGGCGCTGTTTGCAGTCTCCCCTTATAATGACGCCATTGTTGACGCACAGCAGAAGAAACCTCATTTACCGGTGCATGCGGTGGCCTTGGGCGAACGCCCAGTGGTGCGTTTTGTGATTGCTGCGCTAAGTGATGAGTATCAGCACTATTACCAGCCTTGGTTGGCAAAGATTAAACAGTGGTTAGATGAAGGCAAGTCACCTTATGTGTTTTTACACACCGCTGACAACGACGGAGCGCCTTTACTGGCACGCCAGTTTGCCCAGGATTTGCAGCGCTTTTGTGGCTATTATCACCGTGCCGTTGAGCCATTCCCGGGTGAAAAGCACCAACAGGAACAGCTCTTTTAGCACCGCTGCACTGGTCCATGTGCTGACATCACATCAGTCACAGAGGGTCACAAGCAATGTTAGCCACACGCCGTGCAGGGGAAATTAAAGACCTAGGTTTTCCATAAAATCGTCATCGATATCCTGCTCAGCCTGCTGCTTTTTTGCTTTTTCTTCAGCTTGTTGCTTATCGGCGTGGGCACTTTCAATGATGTCATCAGGGTCTACCGCATCGGTGATGTCAAAATCATGAAGCTTAATGAACTCCGTTTTATCCATCGCCAATTCAAGGTAAAAAATGTTTTGGTTCTGTGTGGTAAACGTCACACGGCGCGCCTGAGGCCTGTCCATAGTGGTATCCACAGAGATTTGCACTTGCTTGTTGATGGCCATCATTTTCGGCTGGTTTTGGGTGATCGACGTGTGCAATTGCTCCCTGACTTTATTCGTAAAATCACCAACAATTTGGTTCATGAGCTCCCCTAGCACATTGGAAACATCATCAGAAAGGTGGCTCTTCGCCAACTCTTCCTCGGGCATGCCCATGTTACGCAAGTAGTCCGAATAGACTTCCATCGCCGCTTGCGCGGTAAAATTCGTCACCACCAACCCTGTAAAGCCACCATCGAATAACACGAAGCAGCCAATGTCCGGGCGCATACAGGTGCGGGTAATTTTTTGCACCATGGCCGAATAGCTAATGTTATTGCCGCTGGCAGAAGACAACACCTCGGTCACCGAATGACATAACGTGGAAAGAATATCCTCGGTACTAATTACTTTACTTTTTTTCATGCACTGTCTCACATCTTTATTTACTGGCATAAAACCATACTACAGCGGTTAACTTACTGAATAACCGAAAAACTAGCCAGTACTGTTTACATTTTTTGGCACCTTTTGTGACCAAGCGATAGCGAATACAGCCTAATGCGGCCGATTTGTGCTGCTAAAGCTCACCACAGCGCCAACAAATTTGATAAAATATTGTCATTGTTTCTATCTAGAGCTTAGCAAAGTGTCAGTGAAAGACAGTATTTATGCTGCTGAACAGCAAGTAAAAGATTTCACCTTCGATGCCAACGTCGTCGAGGTGTTCCCAGATATGATTGAACGCTCGGTACCGGGGTATGCCACCATCGTTAGCACCCTTGGTAAACTAGCCGGCAAATACGCACAGCCACATACGCGGCTGTATGATTTAGGCTGCTCGTTAGGCGCCGTCACCTTAAGTATGCGCCGCAACCTCACCCAAAGTGGCTGTGAAATAGTCGCCATTGATAATTCTCAAGCCATGGTTGAACGTTGTCGCATGCATTTGCAAGGCTTTCGCTCTGCTGTGCCCGTTGACGTGCAGCTTGGCGACATTCTTGATGCTAAGCTTGAAAACGCCTCTGTCGTGGCGATGAACTTCACCATGCAATTTATTCCACCCGAGCAACGCCATGCCCTGCTTACGCGCATTTTTAACGCCCTAAAGCCCGGTGGTGTGTTGCTGCTAAGTGAAAAACTCAAGGGTGAAAATGCCGATGTCGACGAGTTATTGATTGACCTCCATCATGATTTCAAGCGCGCCAATGGCTACTCAGAGTTAGAGATAAGCCAAAAGCGCACCGCCATTGAAAATGTCATGCGCACCGACACCTTGAGCACCCATATTGAACGCTTGCAAGACGTCGGCTTTAGCCAAACCCAAGTGTGGTATCAGTGCTTTAACTTTTGCTCTATGGTCGCAATTAAATAAACGGAACAATTATGAATCAATGGTTTAATCAGTTTTATCAACACATTGCCTGCACCGATTTGAGCCACTGGCTAAATACCTTGCCTGGGCAGTTGCAACATTGGCAGGACCAAGCTCGTCATGGCGATATGCCAAAATGGCAAAAAGTGCTGAACAATCTGCCTGAGTTAACACCATCAAACATTGATGTTCGTACGCAGGTCGCAATAGGCCAAGCCGAAGACATTAGCGACGGCGAGCGCAAACAGTTAACACATTTACTAAAGCGCTTTATGCCGTGGCGTAAAGGCCCGTTTTCACTGTTTGGTATCGACATTGACACTGAATGGCGCAGCGACTGGAAATGGGATCGCGTGTTACCCCATATTAGCGATTTATCACATCGTAAAGTCCTAGATATTGGCTGCGGCTCAGGCTACCACCTGTGGCGTATGCGTGGTGAAGGCGCCGAACTGGTGGTGGGCATCGACCCCAGCGACTTGTTTTTGTGTCAATTCCAAGCCATTAAACAGTATCACCCAGACCCTGTCGTGCATTTGCTGCCTCTGGGCGTTGAACAACTGCCAGCATTAAAAGCCTTCGATACGGTATTTTCCATGGGGGTGCTTTATCATCGGCGCTCCCCTATCGATTTCTTAGCACAGCTACGAGCGCAATTGCGCCCCGGAGGTGAACTGGTGTTAGAGACCTTAGTCGTGGAAGGCGATATTCACACGGTACTGATGCCGGAAGACCGCTATGCAAAGATGCGCAACGTGTGGTATATCCCAAGCACCGACGCATTGCAGCTGTGGTTGCGACGCGTCGGCTTTAAAGATATTCGCGTTGTTGACACCGATCAGACGTCATTGGCAGAGCAAAGGCGCACGTCGTGGATGGAAAATGAGTCGCTGGCCGACTTCCTTGACCCAAATGATGTAAACAAAACCATCGAAGGGTATCCAGCGCCACTTCGCGCCGTGCTGGTTGCCACAGCCTAACAAGGACATTCGTCCTCCTTTTTCTAGCCTCCAAGGGGCATTTGCTGTAAAATGCCCGGCGTTTCTAAGCAACCCCTAAATTTATTTGAGGAAAACCTGTGAGCGAACAAAAACAGTCTCTTAGCTACAAAGACGCTGGCGTCGATATTGACGCTGGTAACGCCCTCGTTGAGCGCATTAAAGGCGTTGTTAAAAAGACTAAACGCCCTGAAGTGATGGGCGGAATTGGTGGCTTTGGCGCGCTCTGCCAGCTCCCCACTGGCTACAAAGAGCCTGTTCTTGTTGCTGGTACTGATGGTGTTGGCACTAAGCTGCGCCTCGCTATCGACCTAAAAAAGCACGATACGGTAGGGATTGACCTTGTGGCAATGTGTGTCAACGACTTGATTGTCCAAGGTGCGGAGCCATTATTTTTCCTAGATTACTACGCCACTGGAAAGTTAGATGTTGATACCGCCGCCGATGTGGTCACCGGTATTGGCGCAGGCTGTGAGCTTTCAGGTTGTGCCCTTATAGGTGGTGAAACTGCAGAAATGCCAGGAATGTACGAAGGTGATGACTACGACATGGCTGGCTTTTGCGTTGGTGTGGTGGAAAAACAAGGCATTATCGATGGCACCAAAGTCGCAGCTGGCGATCAACTCATTGCGTTAGCCTCAAGTGGCCCTCATTCCAATGGCTATTCACTGATCCGCAAGGTGCTTGAAGTGTCGGGCGCAGATACAAGCAGCGAATTTGCCGGCAAACCCCTTGCCGAGCATCTACTGGAACCTACCCGTATCTATGTTAAGCCGGTACTGGAGCTACTTAAACAAGTTGATGTGCATGCGCTTTCACACATCACAGGTGGCGGCTTCTGGGAAAATATTCCACGTGTATTACCACAATCAGCTAAAGCCGTGATTAAAGGCGATAGCTGGCAGTGGCCTGCGGTATTTAACTGGCTACAAGAAAACGGCAATATCGAAACACACGAAATGTACCGCACCTTTAACTGTGGTGTCGGTATGGTTATTGCCGTGCCAGCCGATAAACTAGAGCAAAGCTTAAGCATCCTGAAAGACGCAGGTGAAGACGCATGGCACATCGGTGAAATTCAAGATGCCGGCGCTGATGAAGAGCAAGTAGAAATTCTAGGTGGAAGTAAGTAATGGCCCATGCCCGACTCGTAGTATTGATTTCGGGCAGCGGCTCAAACTTGCAAGCGATTATTGACGCCTGTGCAGCGGGAAATGTTCCCGCTGAAGTATGCGCGGTGATCAGCAACAAAGCCGACGCCTATGGCCTAGAGCGCGCTCGCAATAGCGGGATTCGCGCTGAAGTACTAGACCATAAAGCTTTTGCCTCTCGCGATGAATACGATGTGGCTCTGGGTGAGCTTATTGATAGTTTTTCACCAGACTGTGTTGTATTAGCTGGATTTATGCGTATTCTAACCCCTAGCTTAGTGCAAAAATTTAAAGGAAAAATGTTGAACATTCATCCTTCATTGTTGCCTAAGTATCAAGGGCTGAACACCCACCAGCGCGCACTAGATGCAAACGATAAAGTGCATGGCGTTAGCGTTCACTTTGTTACCGAGGAGCTCGATGGCGGACCTGTGATTGTCCAAGCCCAAGTGCCCATTGAAAATGGTGACACAGCACAAACGCTGGCACAAAAAGTCCATGCACAAGAACATATAATCTATCCGTTGGTAGTAAAGTGGTTCAGCGAACAACGACTGACGATGGAAGATAACTATGCAGTGCTCGATAACAACACCCTTCCTAGCCAAGGTGCCGACCTTAACGCGTACTTGGACAGCTAATATTTTATTGGTCGCAGCGTTAGGCTGCGGCTCTTTCGCCGCTGATGCACAGCCGCAATCTCAAGCCAGCGATACCACCTCTGCTCTTACTGAATACAGCGCGGAGTACCATGTCACTCGCCAAGGTGAGCGCCACGGTAAAGCAAGGCGCGCCCTCACGCGTATTGACGATAGCCACTACCAACTGAGTTATCGCAGCGATATAGAGTGGATGATTTTTTCCGATGAACGTGAAGAAACCAGTCGCTTTCAATTTACCGATGGCGAAGTAACGCCTATTTACTATACCATGGAGCGCACCGGTACAGGCCCTGATAAAGAGTACAAGATCAGCTTCGATCACAGCAATCAACAAGTATTCAGTAACGAGTCTAAATACGCGCTCGATTGCCCTTGGAAAGCAGATTATCAAGATGTACTGTCTTACCAAATAGCCCTGCGCAAAGCATTAGCTGAAGGACAAGAGCGATTTGCCTACCCCATAGTGGATAAAAAAGGTAATAGTCGCGAATATGCTTTTGAGGTTGTCGGCACTGAAACCATCACCTTGCCTATTGGCAATGTAGAAACAGTTAAGGTAAAGCGCCTTTACGATAACGATAAGCGCCAAGCAATCGCTTGGTTTGCACCCAAAATGAATTACATGATGGTGCGTATGTACAAAGGCAAAGATGGTGTCGAACAATTCCAGGTTGAGCTGGCCAAATATGTTCCCTACACCCCGCTATAAAAATGTCGGCAAGTAGCATCGCTGCTTGCCACGCTCTCTACCCACACGATTGACTCGGTGCGCCACGCACGGCAACGAGTTGGCCTTGAGTGTTAAACTCTAACTGCATAAGCATATCCTTTTCAGGCACCCTCGCCGGCGTGTTTAAACTTGCCAATAACGGGGCACTCAACGCAAGCAGTACTTGCTCTTGGCAATCAGCAAGTAGCCAATCATCATCAAGCTGCACAACTCGCGCTATACGCTGGTACTCGCCCTCAGTTGCCGCACCATAAGCCAGTTGTTGGCGCTGTAACTGCGCGCTTAATTGACGCTCAGCATCTTCAATGTTGCGAATTTCCTTGGGCACCACCGCACTCACACGCACGCGCTGCTCACTGCCTTGCAAATCATAGATTTCAATACGCTGATAAGACGCCAAGGTGTAAGTACTCGGTGCAGGCCCATGATACTGCTGCCAACTTATCGCGCCGAGCACAAACACAGCGACACAAGCCATGAGCCACTGTGTTCGCATCCACCATGCTTGCTTGATGTGTCTTGATTTAAACAAGGTGTGGTGCAACTGCTTTTTTTCAGTATCAGTTAATCGCTGCTCTCGCTTCTGCCGCTGATGCGCTTGGTGTAAACGCTCGTCACTTAACTTAGTCATTCTTTGCTCCTGCTTGCAGTACTATCGCCAACTTGTCTCTGGCATAGCGTAAACGGGTTTTGACACTCTCTTTGGCGGTGTGAGTAATGGTCGCGATCTCACCCAAGCTGAACCCCTCGAGTTGCAGCATCAGCGCCTCTTTTTGATGAAAGGGCAGCTGCTGCATGGCCGCTGATAACTGGGCTAGTTCAGCATCAGCAATAAGTCTATCAACCTGCTGATGGTCTATATTCAAGGTGGTAGCTATTTCATCCGTGTCGATATCTAGCATCACTTTAACCCGCCGGGCATAATCAATTACGCGATTTCGAGCGACACGAAACAGCCACGCTTTAAAACTGCCGTGACCTTGGTCTTGATAGCGCTGCGGATGCGAGAGCCACATTAGCCATATTTCCTGCAGCATATCTAATGCCAGTTGCCGACGGGTGTGCGTATCGTCAATCACACTGCCTAGTTGCGCTTGCACAAAGTAAAGTAAATCGTCGCTCAAGCGCGATATTAACGCGTGCTTCGCCGCTTTACTCTGAGCATCCCCCTTGAGTGCTTGGTGCACTAACTGCTCATCGCTCAACGGCTCATTTTGTTGTAACTTTGGCTTTAAAAACCAAGCCGCTGCGGCTTTTATCATAACGACTCCTTGGTGCGGCAACCGCAGTTACCGCTCTCCCTTTATTGCTGCAAATTAAAGTCTAACCTTACTTGTTGATTGCGCTGCACTTGCGCACTACCGTTATCAAGCATGGGATTAAACTTCCACTTGCGCAGTGCTTTTAAGGCATGACGGTCGAAAATACGTTTGGGTTCGCTGTCTACAACCTCAGCGTTCATTACCGCCCCCGTTGCGGAGATATCATATCTTAATACCACAAACCCTTCGATACCCTCGCGCGCCGCCTGCGGTGGATATTGAGGTGGTACTCTTACCAAAGGTCTTGCCGCGCCTTGTGCCGCACTTGGAAAAGCATCAAGTTGAGTCGAGGGTGCGGGTACATCAGGGGTAACCGCTATTGTCCCCGGGCCCTCAAAGGCAGGCTCAGCCGCTACTTGTGGACGCTGCTGCGGTCGCGGTGGTACTTTGGGCGGCACCGGTTTCGCTTTCTCAATGACCTTGGTTGGCTCTTTGGGCTGGAGGATCTCAACGATGGGATACTCCTTCGGTGCATCAGGCACCCTGGCAGGGCCATCGAGTAAAGACACCATAAATAAGAAAATAGCGAAGGTCACCGCACTACCAAGAAATACACACGCCAATATTTTTGCGCTGGGAGCGAAGAGCTGATTCTGAAATGTTTGCGTTTGTTGCATAGTAATCCCCTTTTGAAAACACACCCATTTAAACGGGCTTAGCAACAAAACGCCGGGGGAAACAAAAAGGGGTGAATTTATTTTTCTTTTTCTGCGTTAAACCAAAACTCAATCTCATCGGTCTGCACTTCAAAGTGCGCCTCATGCTCAACATGAGCAGGTACGCAATACCACTGCCCTGCACCAACGCGCTGCGTTTTACCATTCATCGTCAGTATTAATTCTCCTTTTATGATCACCCCATGGTTGTCTGTGTCGTGGGTGTGCGCTGCAATGGTGGTACCTGCGGGGTATGAAGCAAATAACACGTCGCAGCCCTGCGCTTTTAATTGATAGGCATCAAAACGGCCATCATAGAGCGCCAGTTCACGTATTCTATCTGGGTAACTTCCGGGCATCCGTTCTCCTTAATGGCGTGAAAAATATTGCGGCCAATGAAAAATATAGATGATTTTTAAACGCTTTGGGTTTAGACCTCGTATGAGTGTGAACAATAAAAAGGAGTCAGCCGATGTTCTCATGGTTTAAATCGAATCCCAGCAAAAAGCTTGAACGCCAACACGCGCAGAAACTCGAACAAGCCATGCATGCCCAGCGCAACGGCAACATTCGCGGTTATTCACAACTAACCTACGAGGCCGATGAAATCTATAAAAAGATTAAAGAGCTAGAAACAGCGCAAAACAGCTAAAAAAGAGATACCAGCACCGAACTACATGCAGGCCATTGCGACCTTCTATTTACAGGAGGTGCATTTTCCGTTGCATAGGCTAAAGCCCTTAACAGCAATATCTAGTCAGACACTTCTAAATGATGCTCAATATCTGCAATAAGTTCAGGTAGGATACTGTCAATTTCTTGCACTTCGACTTGCATATCTAAAGTTCCACTGCCAGCCAAGTGCTCCACCTCAGCAAGTAGTTGATGTAATCTTGTTGCACTAATTTCGCCACATAAGCCTTTCAACGAATGCGCCACTTGACGCACCTGTTCATGATTTTCATCGTTAAGGCTTTGGTGCAGTTGAGCCAGTTTTTGTGGTGCGGTTTTGATAAACAGTCGGCATATTTTATTTAGCAACACCTCTTTATTTAATAGCCGAGAGAGCGCCGCGTCTCTATCCCAGAGAGGCTGTTCAGAGTCTTGCGTATGACTAAGTTGCTCAACTGCCTGGGGCTGAGAATAATTGTCATAATTTGATAACCCCCAGTGCAGAACTTTTTCCAGTGCCTCATCAGGGTTGATAGGCTTACTAATATAATCGCTCATGCCCGCTGTTAAGCACTTCTCTCGCTCACCCATCATGGCATTTGCCGTCATCGCAATGATGGGAATATCGGTAAACTCAGAGCCGGCGACACCCGCACGAATTTGCTCGCTAGTTTGGTAACCGTCGAGAACAGGCATCTGACAATCCATCAACACACAGTTAATGGCTTTGCCCTCGCGCGCACTGTTTTGCAACATATCAATGGCTTGTTTGCCGTTATACGCTTTTTCAAGCTCTACTGGCAAAGTATTTAATACACCGCACGCCACTTCAACATTAATTTCATTATCATCAACTATCAACACTCGACAACCACTAATGCGCTGCATTAACTCTTCGGAGATATCATCAGCGCGCTCATTAGCATCATTTTGTCCGCGCGTTAAGGGTATGACCTCTTTTGCGCCTATGAGCCTTAACAAGTCGCTGTGAGTCAAAGGCTTACTGATTGTAACAACATCAACACTGAGGCTTTTTGACGATCCCGTACCCGGCTGCTGTAGCAATACAAGTTGAGCTTGCGGGCAGTCTTGCTGCAATTTGGTAACCACCTTACTTAGCTCCTCTGCACTGTAAGCCACACCATCGATAAAGATAAAGTCGCACTCTGCACCACCTGGTGCTTGTTCTATATCATTGTCAACAAGCCCTCCTTCACCTTCAATCAAGTGACATATATGCGTTTGCGTGTATTTATTCGGGCTTATCACAGCGCTGCGTTTTTGGTCGAAATGAGTTATTTTCTGAGTCATCCTCACACTTTCCAGGGGCAAGGAGATATAAAAGCTAAACGTGCTGCCTTCACCTTCTTGGCTGCTTACACTTATATCACCAGCCATTAATTGGCATAATTGCTTGCAAATAGATAACCCAAGGCCCGTTCCCCCATAGCGTGCGGCAATGTTGCCATCGGCTTGGCTGAATGCCTTGAATAACTGCGATTGTGCCTGCTCATTAATGCCTATACCGCTATCTTCCACACTAACCTGTAAACGATATGATTGGCCATCAATGACATCACCTGTAGCAATGACACGAGTATACCCTTGTTCCGTGAATTTAATGGCGTTACTGATAAGGTTATTCACTATTTGCGTAAAGCGAAGAGGATCAGCCACTACCTGCGTGCAGCACAGCTGCTGGGTATCAATAAACACTTCCAACCCCTTGTCATAGGCACGAGCAGCACAGGACTCAACCAAGCTTTCCAGTAGCGACACGGGGTCAAAAGGTTTGGCATTTAAATCGAGCTTTCCGGCTTCTATTTTTGATAAATCTAAAATATCGTTTATCAGCAGCCTTAAGTTAGACGCGCTTAGCTCCATCATATCGGTTAACTTTTTTGCCTTCTCGGGCAATGGCTCACGCTTTAAAATATTGAGCGTGCCAATCACACCGTTAAGAGGGGTACGTAGTTCGTGACTGATATTAGAAATAAATGCGCTTTTGATATCACTATTCTTTAGGGCTTCATCTTTAGCTTGCGCGAGAGCTTGGGTACGCTGTCGGACCTTGGCCTCTAATTCAGAATTTAGGCGTTTGACTTTCAGCTCTGCCGCTTTTTCTTTACTGATATCGCGAATAATGAGCGCGATGCCGATTAAATCTTGAGATTCAGATACGACGGGGCTAACAGAAACGGCCAAACATAAAGCGCGCTCGTCAATAGCCACTTCACACTGATCTTTTATCTGTGTTTCCGATGTTTGCAAATCAGTAATGTACTTTTTCACCGGTAGTGTTTGTAACAGCGATAGTTGCTCGTAATGTTTACCAACTCCGGCTTGGCTAGTGACAACCAACAGCTGCTCAGCAGCATGATTTATACTCGTTATTTGCCCCTTTAAATCAATACCGACTATGGCATCAATCGAGCCCTCTACAATCGCTGAGGACTCACGACGCGCGTCCGCAAGCAATTGACTGCGAATGGCACTGCGATGAAAAGTAACAATTAAAACTGAAGAGAGCAGCACAACTACGGCTAAAAATGAATAAGTTAAAAGCCGCTTCTCATTTATAATCCCGTTAATATAGGTTTCAGGAGTGAGTACATTAAAGTTAACAAACCCATACTTATTGTCAGGCCGAGTTTGTACTTTTTCAGAATAGATATACACGCCCTGTTGCTCTGCAAAACGTTGCTCTGCAAAGTAAGTATTTTCATACCCAATAGGCCTGCTATATAGCGACGACCAGGTTATATCTGGAGCTAAATCACGAGTGAATCGATACTGCTCGATGGGGTGGTAAATAACATCCCCCTCAGAGCTCGTGATCACTAAATGTGAATAATCAAACGTGGTGTCTACTAGTTGTGAGATAAGCTGGTTGGCATTGACATTCATAATCAAAAATGCGAACCGCTTGCCTTGCTCACTGTAAATAGGTATTGCAAAACGCAACATAGGTTTATAAGGGAAGGATATATCACCAAATTCACGATTTAACGATAACGGCGACATGTAAATTTGCTTTAACCCCAGCTGTGAGCTGGGTAAGAAATATCCTTCACCCGCTTTATTCTGTAAGGAATAATCCGGCACGGCTTCCACTGCAGCGCCACGACGCTGCACACGCACCAATTCATTGCCTTCGGCATTTATGGCGATGACCCGCAGTTGCTCTACAGCAAGGTTGTTCTCCATAAAACCGATAAAAATGGTTTCGAGACGTTCTTTCCATTGTGTGTACGTGGTTCCATCATAAGCATCAACGCCGTTATTAAAATGTGCTCGGGGCAACCCAGAGATTGGCGGCGTAGAATGTAAAAAACGCAGGTCGGCCTTATAGTTAGCAACGGATTTAGTCACCACTTCTTTGAGTCGCTCCGCAGTTTCCTCCAGGTCTACACGTATCTGCTTTAATGTATTTTGTTTTACATTCCCTTCAAATATGAACACTGTGGCAGTGGTAATAAGTACAAATAATAAGGTCGCTGCCCATATAAAGGCTCTGGATTTTAGTTTTCTTGAACTGCTGTGCTTTGCTTTGCTCATGTTTACTTCCCTGCTAATTTTTTATATCACAGAGCGGTTCACTGTCAGTGCACCACTTGCGCAAGACCGCAGCCAATTGTTCATACTCTATAGGTTTAGTAAGAAAGGCATCCATCCCTGCATCAAAGCAGCGTTGTCGGTCTGCCGATAGCACATTGGCCGTTAGCGCAATCACGGGGACCGAACCGTAATTGGGCAGCGATTTAATCACTCGCGTCGCCTGCGGGCCATCAAGCACGGGCATTTGCATATCCATAAAGATAATGTCATAGGCTCCAGTCTCACACATGGCAATCGCTTGCTCCCCGTCGCTTGCTATACTGATAGCCGATATCCCGAATTCATTAAGTAGCGCCTCTGTCACCACTTGATTAACTTCATTATCCTCGACAACCAGCACGCTCAGTGTTGAGAAGTCTTGCGTGTGGGTATTCTGTTCTTGCAAGCTTACCTCGGTCTGTTGCTTGTACGCACTCACTTGAGTGCTGAGCTCGAAGTAAAAATGGGACCCTTGACCAAGCTCACTTTCTACCTTTAAAGCGCTTCCCATTAGTGCCAATAGTTTGCTGGTAATAGTCAGCCCCAAGCCCGTGCCGCCAAAGCGCCGAGTAATGGATGTATCAGCTTGAGAAAAAGCTTCAAAAAGCGAGGAGATATGCTCTGGTGCTATGCCAATCCCTGTATCTGAGATACTAAACAGCAATGTTAGCTCATCGCCTTTTTGCTGGCTCATGGTCACGTTCAAAGCCACACTGCCTTTTTCGGTGAATTTCACGGCATTGCCCAACAAATTCATGAGTACTTGCTTTAAGCGGGTCTCGTCTGCGTCAAAAATAAGATCATTGTCGCTCTGTGTTGCGCTAATAAATAACTGAACACCTTTGGCCTCAGTTTGTTCAGTAAAAAGATGACGAAGCTCCTCAAGAAGGGAGGTAAGTGCGACAGGTTGGCAATCGAGTTCAATTTTTCCGGCCTCAATTTTGCTCAAGTCGAGGATGTCGTTAATGATCACCAGCAAACTAGTGCCAGAAGAGCGAATCATACCCAGCATACGTTTTTGTTCTGGGCTTAATGCCGTGTTACTAAGCTGCCTTGCCATACCGAGAATACCATTCATAGGCGTGCGAATTTCATGGCTCATATTGGCTAAAAACTCTGACTTCACCTTGCTCGTGCGCTCAGCTGCCTGCTTAGCAACAATAAACTCCTTGCTGAGTTCGCGAAAACGGTTGGCAGCGCCAGCCAACACGCCAATTTCATCCTTGCGTTCAGTGTCAGTAATCGGTGCAGATAAATCTCCTTGTAAAAAGCAACGAAAGCTATTGGTCAGTCGGCGTACGGCTTTGGCAATATGAAAGTGGAAAAACAGCACTAGAACGACGACATAGAGTGCTGCCGCTCCCCCTAAAAAGTTAAGAATATGAGTCGTATTTGAAACACTGGACTCTGCCGTATGCTTGATTTGCTGCAACCTTTCTAGTGATTGCTCTCTTAACGTATCTGCTAGGGCGCTAAATTCAATGGCATCCCCTGCCATCACTACATTAACTAAAGTAAAGTAGTTGCGGTTGGCCTGCACGCTTTTATTAAATACACTCTGGTACTCTTTTACCAACGGCACAATTGACCCTACCAATTCAGGATACTTGTTCACTAACTGCGCACTGAGATTGCGATCGAAAGCTAAAGTCGTCTTAATAATTTGTCTGACTTCTTGACGCTTAGCGTAGTCTTTTTTTGTTAAAAATAGCCGAGCGTTAAAGTGTAAACGGTGCCATGAATTAATCGTTTCCGTGATGCGTAGACGCTCGTCGGTATTAGTGGTTAATTTTTTGAGACCTTCTAGACGGTCAATGGCACCTTGATAAATTCTTGGTAAGTCGTCATCAATCAGTGTACTGCGGATGGTGTAGCGTTTAGTCAACACCTTAAGGTTGTTACCATAGCGTTCAACCAAATCGTTCATTGCATCAATATAGGTTTGCTCGCTAGGCGCTACACTGACGTCGTTGAGTGTATCAAGGCGCTGCTGAATACTGCGGTAGTTTTGCTCTATTTTTTCAAATACGGCAATACTCCCCGAGGCCCCATATACCGAAATATCGCGCTGCATTTCAACAATGTCTTTGTTAATTCGCAAAATACCGATGGCGTGATTGCTAATGTCGGTAATATCATCAACAGAGCGTTCTATACTCTGTAGCCTGCGGTCCATTACAAGGTAACTAGCAACGAGCGTAGCAACTACTAGGGCCAGTGCCAGTGTCATTTTCGCGGCAACGGAGCGAGATATGAATTCAATCACCACCTATCCTTACGCATTGAGTAATTCATACCATTTATCAAGGCTATAGTCGTAATTTGGCATCACCGTATTCCACACCGCAACATTAGAAAAACGTTTTGTGTAACTGCCACCGTTACGTATTTGCCCAGCCTGGACCGATACCTTGCCATCAGTGCCACGCAAATCCATACTGGCTTCATGACCCTCATACCAATATTGCCACTCTGCTTTGGACATCAATGGCTGACTACGTTGGGGGTTAGAAATATAGTAGCCTTGGCGTGCAATAAAGGCCCCTGGGTAACCTGATAACCACCAATTCATATACTCATACGCTGCGTCTTTAACAGCTCCAGTGGTGTGTGCTGATAAACACATGACCCCATGCCAGGCCCGGTAGCCTTCCTTAGGCGCTGCATAGACCACAGGGATCCCCTGCCCCCGACAAGCACTCACTCCTGGCGAAAACATGCTTTGTATGTGCACTCGGTTCGTTTTCATGAAATCGACCGACTGGGGTACAGAGGTCCAGAAGCCAGAGAAGTGACCTTGGCGCTTTTTAGCAAGCAAAATACTGAACAGCTTATCAATTTCAGCAATGGACATGTTACCCATGTCTTTAAATGTCATGAGCCCCTGACCCTGCAATGCCAAAGCAGCATCGAAAATGCCGATGGTTGGTGCATTCACAAGCGCCACTTTACCTTTGTTTTGCTCATCCAAAAGCCATGACCAAGACTCTGTTTCATAAGCCCGGCCTTTAGCAATGTGCTGAGTGTTATAGCCAAAGGAGTCAACATTGTGCACGTAAGGCATAAAGCTAACTTTGTCTGTGGCCTGCGGCCCTAACTGGCCATCATCCTGCACATACAAGATTTTATTGGGCGCATCCCCCGCCCCCACTCGCGCGTTTTTGGTCAGTTGCCCCGTTTTTGTTAGGTTATTAATTTCATCCCAGTAAGTTAACCTATCAACGTCAATGGGTTGTATCGCGCCTGCTTGCCATAAAATATTAATAGAGTCTGACCATTGCTCGTATACATCAAACGAGCTTGGGTCTGCCGCTGCTTTTTGTAACAGTGCCGCACTGCCCATAGGGGCAAACACTAAGTGAATACCCAACTCGCGCATCGCCCGTTGGCGTAGCTCTTCTTGTAAGGTCACATGTGTGCCCATGACCCTGAGGGTGACTTTTTTCTTTGCGAAGACATAGGGCGCTTTGAGAGCAAGCGTTGATACCGCTGCTCCCTGACCTAGGGTACGTAAAAATCGCCGACGTGTGGGAGAGTAGCTCATTAACCGGACTCCTGTCGTTAAGTTTGCTACAAAGTGTAGACTAAGCCCTTAAATTAGAAAAAATTTTCTTCTTGCTTGGCTGTACTTAATCGAGACACTGATAGCGGTTTCGACCCGCTCGTTTAGCCTCGTAAAGGGCTTGATCTGCATCTGCTATCAGTGTTTCAAGGGCTACTTCAGCGCTCTGATTACTGGTTGTAGCACCAATACTAACGGTCACCTGCGCAAACGGCGAATAGTCATGTTTAAGATTAGCTGCGCTTAAATTATTCATTATTTGCTTGCAAATAAATTCGCAACCACTTGCATCCGTATAGGGCATGATCACTAGGAACTCCTCACCGCCAAAGCGTACCGCCACATCATGGGGTCTACGCAAGCTCTGTTGCAACACCTGCGCAGCTTGCTTAAGGCATTCATCGCCTTGAGGGTGACCATAGTGGTCGTTGTATTGCTTAAAGTGGTCAATATCGACCATCAGTACACTAAAAGGTTTACACTCACGTATAGATTGACGCAATGAGTTCACGACTTCCTCATCTAAGTAGTGGCGATTGTAAAGTCCTGTCAAAGAGTCTTTATAAGTGAGCTTAATGAGAGCTTCCAGTCTCAGTTTATTTTCAAGGTGATTTTGCGTTCGGTGAATTAGCGTTGAGGCCGCAACGGGTTTTCCGATAAAATCACTGGCTCCCGCCTCCCAGCATGCATTTTGCGATTGGGTGTCATAGGTGCCAGTCACAAAGACCACGGGCACTTGTTCAAGCAAAGCGCTTTGTTTTAGTTCTTTACAAACCTCTAAGCCACTAATATGGGGCATATTGACGTCGAGTAGAATTAAATCGGGTACATCAGCAGCGCAGTGCGCTAAAACTTGGGAGCTATCACTCAATGTGGTGACATCAAAGTACTCTTCTAACATTGCCTCTAAGGTTAGCCGTGCAATATCATCATCGTCGACCACCAGCACTTTACACTGGGAAAACGGTTTTATATCTAGGTGCATAGCGTTCCTGCTGCTTGTTGCTCTAATAATTGTGACAATGACACAGACACCATGGGTTTAGCCAGTAAATACCCTTGGCCAATGCCGCACCCCAAAGAACGTAACTTTTTGGCTTGCGGTTCGGTTTCAATGCCCTCTGCGACAATTTCCAAGCCTAGCGAATTTGCTAGGTCTATGATAGCCGTGACAATATCTAACGCTTGGGGCTCTGCCAGCATATCTCGTACAAAAGATTGGTCTATTTTCAAGACATTCAGGGGGAAAAGCCTTAGATAAGAAAGGCTTGAGTAGCCGGTACCAAAGTCATCAAGAGCAATGCTTACGCCCATATCGGCAATAGATTGTAGTTGAGTGACCGTTTGCTCGTAACTGTCTATAAGGGCAGATTCGGTGACCTCGAGCTCTAAATATCGACTCGGCAGCTGAGTTTTCTCAAGTATAGCGGCAACGGTATCGACCAGCGCAGAGTCAGAAAACTGCTTTGCCGATATATTAACCGCTACCTTCTGTGCATGCCCAGCATCGAGCCATGCTTTGGCGTCACGACAGCATTGCTCTAGAACCTGTTCACCAAGACGATAAATCAAGCCTGACTCTTCAGCATATTCAATAAACTGAGCTGGTGATATTAACTTGCCATCTGCGTCTCTTAATCGGACTAACCCCTCTGCTCCAATGATGTCATTGGTATTTAGGTCAAATTTAGGCTGATAGTGAACTTCTAACGCGTTTTGCTCCAGTGCTTCGCGAAGCGTATAGCCGACAGCTAAACGTTGATTCATTTCGTGTTGTAAATCATCGCTGAAATAACAGTAACTATTCGCCCCTGCTTGTTTCGCCTTATACATAGCTGAGTCGGCATGACGAAGCATTTCTTCAACACTGGAGGCATCGTCTGGATAGACGCTGATACCCACACTGGCACTCAAGTTGTGTTGCTCGCCTCCCAACCGAAAAGGCTTAGCGATGACATCTAGCAACTGGCTAATTAACCCCTCCAACCCAAATGAACTTTTCTCTTGCGGCACCACCAACGCAAACTCATCGCCGCCGACACGAGCAACAGTAATATCACTACAGGCAAAGCGGTCAAGACTGTGGCCAACATGCGCGATAATTTCATCGCCAATGTGATGGCCCATGGCGTCGTTTATATACTTAAAGTTATCTAAATCAAGCAGCATTAAACTTACTTTACGGTTGCCGGCCGAAGCTCTGGCAATACCTTGTGTAAGGCGGTCGTGCAACAATACTCGATTAGGCAGTGCGGTGAGCTGATCATGATGAGCGAGGTAGGTCATTTGCACTGACATAGCGAGGGTTTCACTCACGTCTTGAAACACCATCACGGCACCACGCTGTTGGCGTTGCTCGTCGAGGATTGGCGCTGCACTGTCCTCCACGCGATACTCCAGCCCTTGTTTACTGACCAGTTGAGTATTTATTGCCATGGCCACAGGCCTGTTTTCTTTTAATGCCACGGTCAAAGGGTTAATAGACACTTCTTTCGTTGAGGCATCCCTTAGCTTCATCACCTCTTCAATATGTCGTCCCTTAGCAGCGGTTTGCGACCAACCGGTCAAACGTTGTGCGACCGGGTTCAGGTAGGTGATACAAGCATGCTCATCTGTCGAAATTACGCCATCCGCGATAGAATCTAGGGTAATGCGCAGATGCTCTTTTTCTGCCGCCAATAGCCTTTGTGTCTTTTCCAATGCTCGCTCTTGTGCACGCACTTTGGCATGGTTCTCTACTCGCATACGGCACAACGTAAGATTTAAAGGCTTGGAGATAAAGTCGATGGCACCCAGCGCGAGTGCGCGCTCTTCGATTTCCGGGTCGTTGTGTGCAGTGATAACTATAATGCGCAGCGCACTAAGTGAGGGCTGGCATTGAATTTGGGCCAGTAAGTCAAAACCACTAATTGTGGGCATTTCTAAATCGAGCAACAAAATATCTGGCTTAAAATCGGCAATAAGCGCCATGGCTCCACTGCTCTCGTTACATGATTGAACTTCACCTACCCCTGCCAATGCATGCTCCAACTGAAGGGTATTAATGGGCTCATCATCAATCACGAGAACTTTACTTAAATCGGTCATTTACACTCTCACAACAAACAAGACGCTCAATAAAGATAGCGTTAAACATTTTGAAAAGCGATACCGCAGAAAATGTTTAGCCATGGACGCAGCGTCTACTTTATTGCTTAATTATGCTGTCACACTAAGCAAACCTCTTCGACACAGCGTTTTCTTTAATGAGCATTTAAGTAGTGACCGCTCTTTAACTGGGAACCCCGAAGTCAATCATCGCCTTTTTCAAAACACGACTTTCTCAACGTGTATTTGCAAACGCTTAGCCAGACGAATTAAGTTAGCGCGATCAACACCTAAATGCTTGGCTGTTCGGCTCCAGTTGCCTTGATGAACCTGTAAGGCATGTTTGACTATCTGGCGTTGGTAATCATCCACAGCCTGGCGCAAATTAATCGGTTCCTCTGTCGTCATGGAATCAGGCGCTATATCTGATAGAAGTGGCGTTTGCGTGTTCTCCTCGGTGTTTAGCGTCCTTTGCGTTGTCTCATGCAGTTCATCGCAGTCGCCGAGCGTCACAGTCACCAGGCTATCATGGCGGCTGTGTATCGGTACTTTGGCACAGGCCTTTAATGCTGCGCGGTTCAATAAGTGCTCAAACTCGCGAACATTGCCCGGCCAAGTATACTGGGCGAGTCTGTCTAAAAGCGCTGGGGAAATTTTCAGCTGGTTTACACCGAGTTTTCGCCTTGCACGCTCGATAAAGAAACCAGCCAATAGTGGGATGTCTGCCATACGCTCACGTAGAGGCGGCACTTTTAGTGGGTATACGTTGAGGCGATGATATAAGTCGCTGCGAAAGCGCCCGCTTTCCACCTCGGTTTTTAAATCACGATTGGTGGCGGCAATAACACGCACATCCACCTTTATCACTTCATCTTGGCCAACAGGTTGAACCTCATTACTTTGTAACGCCCGTAAAAGCTTACTTTGCGCAGCTAAGGGTAACTCCCCCACCTCATCTAAGAACAAGGTGCCACCGCTGGCAATGACAAACTTACCCGCTCGTTTGCGCTCAGCCCCAGTAAACGCACCTTTAATATGACCAAATAATTCACTCTCTACCAAGTTCTCTGGCAGGGCCGCGCAATTGACATAAATAAGCGCTTGGTCACCACGACTTGATTGCTGATGCACACTGTGCGCCACCAGCTCCTTACCGGTGCCGCTTTCGCCTTCAATAAGTACCGAGTAATTGGATGGGGCCACCAAGGAAATTTCATTTTTGAGTTTATCAATACAGGGACTTTGGCCAATGATTTCCGCCGGACAGCCTGATGCACTGGGTTCGCTCAAAGCCCGCAATACTTCTTGTGAATGGCTGACATTGGCCTCAAGCAAATCAACAGTCAGTGCCGTATGTAAGCTCACCGAGGCCATGGATGCAATTAACGCCAATGAGCGCTCTGAAAGTGAATCAAACACCCCTGGAGATAGGCTATCCAACGTTAATACACCAAGTAGCTGATTTTGGAAATACAGCGGGATCCCCATACACGCATGCACCGGTAAGTCGCCCTCCATAGCCGTGAGTAAGCCATCATATGGATCAGCCAGTTCACACTCTGCGGGGAAACGCGTGGCTTTTAATGACTGACAAATCGCAACAAACCGAGGGTGCTCAGCAATAATAAAGCGACGGCCAAGTATTTCATGGCTCAGCCCTTGATGAGCCAGAGGCTGTAAATAGTCGCCTTTGTGAGCCAGTAACATGATGGCATCGCAGGTGATCACTTTACGAATGGCACTGAGTAATTCATCAAAGCGCTGTTGGCTGGCGACGCTTTGCGCGAGGGTGATGGATAATTCCAAAAGTTGGTTGTCGGTAAGGCGGTTCATATACGTGGCCCGAGTTCATTTTAACTCTATTGTAGTCATTAAGACACGCATAACAAGTATGTCTTAATGACACACAAACAATCTAATTTATTATATATCTCATATTTTTCAGTAAGTTAAAAACATGGCATTAGTTTTGATATAGCTCCAATAGATATCTTTGTAGGAGCGCCTATGTACTCGCAATTTGTTCTTCCCGCTAATCATACACTCGAGGGGGCACAGTTAAGCTTTCAAAAATGCATTATTGCTGCTAACTGGAGCATGGTGTTGTCACTTGGCCTCGTTATTTGCAGCTTATTAATGAGCTTTCATTTCGACTCATATTTACCCATTACCATGCAGATAACTGCCCATATCGGCACCATAGTGTTCGCGGCAATCTTTAAGTTGGCGTATGTGGTGCGTTGTGTCGGCGTTTATGGCTTGGGCTACAGGGTGTTTTAAATGCAAATACAAGAACCCAACACACCCGACAATAAACAAAATGGCTTTCACCATCCATTTTGGCAATTAGCGTTTCGCTCATTTTTCTTAACTGGCGCGCTATTTGCGGCGACAGCCATTGCCTTATGGGCAGCGATGCTGGCCGGGCTCATCACTTTACCGCAACCAATATTGCCAGCCGTGCTGTGGCACAGTCATGAAATGATCTTTGGTTTTGCAGCGCTCATCGCCGTTGGTTTTATAATGACGGCGGTGCAAACATGGACAGGGTTGCCCAGTATAACGGGCCTCCCCGTGGCAGCTTTACTCATACTTTGGGTGTGTATTCGTATACTGGTATTTACTAACACGCACACCACTATTATCGCCGCGTTAATTATGTCGCTTTTATGGTGGGCCGCCATTGTGTTCACCTTTACGCGTATCGTTTTCAGCGCGGGCAATGTACGCAACTACCTTTTCGTGCCTATGCTAATGGCACTGGCGACACTAAACGCAGCCACCTTGGTGCTCTCGCTCATGGGTGAGTATTTAATCGCGTTGCACCTTATCCGCTCAGCTGTATTGCTGTTTACGCTTCTGATTGGGGTCGTTGGCGGGAGAGTGATCCCGTTTTTTACGGCTCGCGGTGCAAATATTGATGCCCACACACCGATGATATGGGCAGAGAAAATACAGCTGCCACTCACGATCACTTGCCTGGTTGTGTTTATCACCAGTCACTTCGAATTATTGCCCTTTTCCCCAGCCATATTGTTGATAGTCACAGGGTGCGTGCACCTTATTCGTATGAAACCGTGGTCTAGCTTAAGTACCTTCACCATTCCTTTGCTGTGGTCGCTGCATAGCGCATACGCCTTTATGGGGCTCGGGCTTATTGCGCTAGGTCTGAGTTACTACATCGACACATTACTCTTTAGCAACGCCCTGCACCTAATCACCCTTGGAGCCATTGGTTTGATGATCCTGGCGATGATAAGTCGCGTCTCGTTAGGTCACACAGGGCGCAAACTCAACGTTAAACCCCAGATCACAGCCGCTTTTATATGCTTGGTTGGTGCTACATTGCTGCGCTTTACTCTGACGTTGACTGGCCATGCATTTGTAGGCTGGGCCTTGAGCGCGGCGCTTTGGGTTGCCTCATTTACGATTTTCTTTTTCACCTACTGGCCGGTGCTCAGTGCACCGCGCCAATAACTTTGCGGAGTATGCATGTTATCTTCACACCACATCAACACGGTTAAATCAACGCTGCCCTTAATAAGTGCAGCAGGGCCGACAGTGACCGATCATTTTTATCAACGAATGTTTACCCATAACCCTGAACTCAAAGACGTATTTAACTTAAGTAATCAACATTCAGGGCGCCAGAAAGTGGCACTATTTGAAGCTATAATGGCCTATGCTAACAACCTTGATAATGTCGCTGTACTCAAGCATGCCGTGGAGCGTATTGCTAACAAGCATGTGAGCTTTAACATACAGCCTGATGATTACCACATCGTTGGTCATCATTTAATTGAAACCATGCGCGAGCTGCTAGGTGACCACTTTAGTTGTGAGGTTGAGCAGGCTTGGAGCGCTGCCTATGCGGTGTTGGCGCAGCTGTTTACTCAGCGTGAGCAGGCTCTGTATACAGCTCGCGAGCAAGCAAGCGGTGGCTGGCGCAACAAGCGCGCCTTTAGTTTGACTCACAAGGTAAAAGAGTCACAGCTGGTCACCAGCTTTACGTTCGAGCCTGTTGATCAACAAGCCGTGATGGACTTCAAACCCGGGCAATACATTGCTATTGAACTCAAGCCCTCTACTTCGGCTCACACCGAAATCCGCCAATACTCGCTATCGCGCACAGCAAATGGCAAAAGTTACCGCATCTCGGTTAAGCGTGAAGTGGGTGAACATACAGGAGTCATGTCGAACTTCCTGCATGATCATCTTAAAGTTGGCGACATCGTTGACTTACATGCGCCAACGGGAGATTTTTTCTGGCAAGACCGACAAGCCCCTGTGGTATTAATTTCTGCGGGCGTAGGCGTAACGCCCATGCAAGCCATGTTAGAAACCCTAGCCGCGCGTAATTACCCCTTCCCAGTGACTTATCTCCATGCCTGCGAAACCCGTGCTCAACATTCGTTTGCTCAGCACACCGCAAAACTATGCGCTGACCACCACTGGCAACATGCGACCTGGTATAACCACGAGCCAGGCGACATGGTCAATACATTTAAC